>JAVKMA010000252.1:0-4481 GCA_031538685.1 Burkholderiaceae bacterium
ATTGAAGTCGGTGAATAAGAAGCGCAAATCAGCATCCGTCATGACCAAGAGCGTGCCGATGCGCGTGATAGCGCGCGTAAAAATGCAGAACAAGAAATGGCCAGTATTAAAGCCATGCTGGTGACACCGGTAAAACCCAAAGAAGATAAAAAAACGCTGACGGTCAAAGAAGGCGCTAAAACGCTGGATAAAAAAGATACCAAGTCAGAGAAAAAACAAGTCAAGTCAGAAAATCTGTCGTCGACTTGGCAAGATGAGAACGCGAAAAAACGTACTCTGCCGGTTAAAGGCGTGCGCCCACCAGAAACTGGTTTTCGTGGTGGAGTCAAACGCAAAGGCCGCAATGATCGCAGTCATGATCGTCATGAAGAATTGGCAGAACCCGCGGCACCCCCTGAAGCCGTGGTGCGCGACATCAACGTGCCAGAGACCGTGACAGTGGCTGATTTGGCACACAAAATGTCGGTCAAAGCAACCGAGTTAATTAAGCATTTAATGGCCCTGGGTCAAATGGTGACGATTAACCAAGTCTTAGATCAGGAAACTGCCATGATTTTGGTTGAGGAAATGGGCCACCGCGCGCATGCCGCCAAAATTGACGATCCCGAAGAGCACTTGCACGAAAGTGATATCGTGATTGGCCCATCATTACCGCGTTCCCCTGTGGTCACGGTAATGGGTCACGTCGATCACGGTAAAACCTCTTTATTGGATGCAATTCGTCGTACCAAAGTGGCTTCGGGCGAAGCGGGTGGGATCACGCAACACATTGGCGCTTATCACGTGAAAACGCCGCGCGGCATGATTACGTTTTTGGATACTCCAGGTCACGAGGCCTTTACAGCAATGCGTGCGCGTGGTGCGCAAGCAACCGATATTGTGATTTTGGTGGTTGCGGCAGACGATGGCGTGATGCCTCAAACCAAAGAAGCGATTGCCCATGCGCGTGCGGCCGGCGTGCCCATTGTAGTGGCGATCAATAAAATTGATAAGCCAGACGCGAATCTGGATCGCGTTAAACAAGAATTGGTGGCCGAACAAGTGGTGCCTGAGGAATACGGGGGCGAAGTGCCTTTTATTAGCGTGTCGGCCAAAGTCGGTACGGGTCTTGATTTGTTATTAGAAAACGTATTGTTGCAAGCCGAAGTCTTGGAATTGAATGCGCCGGTGGACGCGCCCGCGCGTGGCTTGGTGATTGAAGCGCGCTTGGATAAAGGGCGTGGACCGGTGGCGACTTTGTTGGTGCAAAGCGGAACCTTACAACGTGGCGACGTGGTTTTGGTCGGCGCGACTTACGGTCGGGTGCGCGCGATGTTGGATGAAAACAGCAAAGCGTGTACCAGCGCAGGGCCTTCGATTCCGGTTGAAATTCAAGGTTTGAGCGATGTGCCAGTGGCCGGTCAAGAGGTCATCGTATTGAGTGACGAACGTAAAGCGCGCGAGATCGCCTTGTTCCGTCAAGGCAAATTCCGTGATGTCAAATTGGCGCGACAACAAGCGGCAAAATTGGAATCGGTGTTGGATGGAACGCACAGCGAAAGCGGGATGAAGTTCTTGCCTTTGGTGATCAAAACCGACGTTCAAGGTTCGCAAGAAGCCTTGGCGCAATCTTTGTTGAAATTATCGAATGACGAAGTGCGCGTTCAAGTGGTTCATGCCGCGGTCGGTGGAATTTCCGAATCCGACGTTAATTTGGCGATTGCGAGTAAGGCCGTGATTATTGGCTTTAACGTCCGCGCCGAAGTGCAAGCGCGTAAAGCCGCTGAAGCGCAGGGCGTGGATATTCGTTATTACAACGTGATTTATGACGCGGTTGAAGAAGTCAAACGCGCCTTGTCCGGTATGTTGGCGCCAGAACGTAAAGAATCAGTTTTGGGACTGGTCGAGATTCGTCAAGTATTCCGCGTCAGCAAAGTCGGTGTCATCGCCGGTTGTTATGTCTTGGAGGGCTTGGTCAAACGGGGCGCGCGGGTGCGTTTATTACGCAATAACGTGGTTACGTGGGAGGGCGAATTGGATTCCCTTAAACGCTTTAAAGACGATGCGCGTGAAGTCAAATCAGGATTTGAATGCGGTCTTTCACTGAAAAATTACAACGATATCGCCGAAGGCGATCAGTTAGAAATTTTTGAAGTCGAAGAAGTCGCGCGGATATTTGAAGCCTAATTGCTAATTGCCAAGATTGAGTTCATGTTAACAGTCACACCAACGCGTCTGCCCGAGGTCTTGATCATCGAACCCAAAGTGTTTGGTGATCAACGCGGTTTTTTTCTTGAAAGTTTTAATCAAAATGCGTTTGCACAAGCGACAGGATTGCAAGTGGATTTTGTGCAGGACAATCATTCGCGCTCGGCGCAAGGCGTGTTGCGCGGTTTGCATTATCAAACGGAACAAGCGCAAGGCAAATTGGTTCGCGTGGTCAGTGGTTGTGTATTTGATGTGGCGGTGGATGTGCGCCGCCGCTCACCGCGTTTTGGGCAATGGGTTGGAGTTGAGTTATCGGCGCACACGCATCGACAATTGTGGGTCCCGCCTGGTTTTGCACATGGATTTGTGGTGTTGTCAGACAGTGCTGATTTTTTGTATAAAACGACGACTTACTGGCATCCGCAATCGGAGTGCAGTGTGCGGTGGAATGATCCAGCGATAGGCATTCAATGGCCAAAGCCAGAGGGCTGGGATCAGGAATTTATTTTGGCGGACAAAGATAAAAACGCTTCTTTGCTCGCCGATAGCGTCGGTTTATAAATAGTGATTGAGTAGTGATTAAGTGGTGATTAAGTATTAACTAAGCAACTAAGCGCGCGGCTGTAGCTCAGTGGATAGAGTATTGGCCTCCGAAGCCAAGGGTCGTGGGTTCGATCCCCGCCAGCCGCACCAATATTTTTGTAAGTCGTTTAATTTAAATCACTTGTTCCTTGTTTCCTGTTCCGTGGATGCGAACTGTTCCGAATAGCTGTCCCGAATAGTTGTTCCGGGTGATTAAAGTCCCGCGATTAAAACAAAACCGTCACGGTGTCTTACCAATACATTCGCAGAGTAAAAGAGCAAACGCCATAAATTCAGCTCAAATCAGTATCGCAGCGCTAAGCCACTATCTACCGCTCAAGCTAAAGCTAAAGCTAAAGCTAAAGCTAAAGCTAAAGCTAAAGCTAAAGCCTGTGTATGGAAAACCCCGCTCATGCATCCGTGAAGATGCTCGGGGTTCCCCACAGGCTCAGCCGTAGACAGTTCGCACCTATTCGCAGCAACTGATAAATTTACAACCTTTTACGCTGGGGAATACAGTGCAGTCCTTCGCTTATCGTTTGGGTAAATTTTTGGGCTCGTTGCCAACGATCGCCCGCGCTTCGCTGGTGTTGCTCGTTTGCGTGGGTGTGTTCTGGTTTTTCACCTCAGACAGCCCGAAAACTGAAGCTTCAACCGCTCAGCCCGAGACAAAAGCACCCCAACAGCAGGGCGAACAAAGGGGAGTTGTTCCGAGATTGAACGACACAATGTTCAGGCGTTTATCGTTCACACAGGCGCACAGTGTGCCACGGTTGATTTTTGTTCCAGTCTCTCACCTGTAAACACAAGAATTACCTGCAATGGCAATTTATTTGCTTATCGTGTGAGAGATTATGGTAGGAGCTTTGTCGTGGAGGTTGATTAGAAATGGCGCAACTTTCCCAAAATTTAAAAACCCTGCTTCAGGAAGTGGGTGAAGGTGCTGCGTTAATCAATCTTGCCGTAAGAATGACGGACAAACCAGGCTGGACACTGTTCAAAAACTACACTGCTACAGGGTGCGATTTAGTCGTCCAGCGACTGGACAGCAACCACGAAGTTTCACAGTTAAAAATTGAAGTTAAAACGCGCCAGAATGTCGTAACGGATCGCACCAACAGGAACGCGGTTCACTTCACCGTTACGACTAACGAACGTAATTCAGCAGACTTTGTTATCGCCTATTGGTTCGATAAACACGCCTTTTTTGTTCTGCCGTCAAAAGCATTAAAACCCATCAAGAGCAACGGCGAAGACGTTTACAAGTTCATTGTCTACTGGTCAGATGTTCAAAAATGTTTCACCGACGACAGCCGCCAATGGTTGGAGCGCTGGGATTTAATCATCGATAAGCTGCAATGAAGAAAAAGCGCGTGTCGTGCGTTTAACGGGGAATGTTCACTTATCGCATCATCTTTGATACTGAGCGGGGTTTGTGGTTTGGCTTAATAAATTTTGCCGAAGACGCAATGCACACCTTGCGCACTTCGACACCTTGAAGCCGTACACGCTGGCCGAGGCAGTGGATTGATGCCCCATCACCGCCGCCACTTCCTCAGGCGGTAAGCCTTAGGACTTCAAATCGCCCCATCTGGTGGCGCAGGCTGTCAAGCGTGGGCAAGCGCTCACGTCGAGGCCATAGCGCCGCCGTGGTGCGGTTTAATCGGCTTTGGGTTACTTTTTACTCCTTTTAATTTTTACCGAGTGGATAG
>JAVKMA010000253.1:0-2780 GCA_031538685.1 Burkholderiaceae bacterium
ATACAACTATGCTCAGATGCTTGAACAGGGCGCGATTCCGCAAAAAAATATCACTGATGCATTGAAGTGGTATGAAAAAGCAGCGAGGCAAAATTATGCTTTGGCGGCAATGAAATTAGGACAGATTTATAGCAAGGATTTGTTTGGTATTCCTGTCAACAGTGACAAAGGA
This sequence comes from Burkholderiaceae bacterium, assembly GCA_031538685.1. Taxonomy (GTDB): domain Bacteria; phylum Pseudomonadota; class Gammaproteobacteria; order Burkholderiales; family Burkholderiaceae; genus JAVKLU01. The sequence continues at coordinate 173 of JAVKMA010000253.1, forward strand.
TTGAAATTTTTTCGTAGCGCGGCTTTACAAGGTCTTGTGCCGGCACAAAATTTATTAGGTCAGTGGTTGCTGCAAGACACTTCGATGGGTTATGCGAGCGAAGCTGTGGTCTGGTTGGGTAAAGCGGCTGATCAGGGGAGTCTTTTTGCGCAATTGTATTTAGCACAGATTTTGTATGAAGGCGCTATCGTGACCCGTGATACGACACGTGCATTCAGTTTATGGCAAATGGCGGCAGAGCAAGACCCAATGACATCAAATTTTGAACTGGGGCGTTTTTATGAACAAAGCAAACCCGCGGATTGGGCGAAAGCCGCGACCTATTATTTAAAAGCCGCCAATGCCGGAAGCGCGTCAGCGCAAATGCGTTTGGGAGTGATTTATGCCGAAGGCCGTGAAAACGTCGCGCAAAACTTTGTCTTAGCGCGTCAATGGTATCAAACCGCAGCACAAGCAGGCAATGCTGCCGCCGCATTTAATTTAGGTTTATTATTTGAGACGGGTCAAGGCGGTGACAAAAATATGAAAACTGCAAAAATGTGGTATCAAAAAGCGGCAGAAAAGCAATTGCCGCAAGCTTTTTTTGCTTTGGGTCGGATGGCTGATTTGGGTTTAGACGGCCCTAAAGATTTAGCCGCGGCACGTTCTTATTATCGAAGCGCTGGAGTCTTGGGTTATCAAGAGGCAGTGATCCGTGAAGCGAATATGTTGACAGTTGTGAAATAAAAATTCTCGACTTTTATTAACGATTTTTACTTAATTGAATACGCCCGATTGCATTAGTGATTTTGATTTTGATTTGCCGGATGAATTGATCGCGCAAACACCCTTGAATGAGCGCAGTGCCTCACGATTATTGATCGTACAAGGGTTAAATCGTTTTAGTGATGGTCATTTCGTGTCTGTACTTGAACAAATCAGGGATCAAGATTGTGTGATTTTTAATGATACGCGAGTCATTAAAGCGCGCTTGTTTGGTCATAAAGACAGTGGTGGTAAAGTCGAAATTTTGGTCGAACGCATCATCGATCCGCATCGCGTTTGGGTGCATCTGCGCGCATCACACCGTCCCCAAACTCAACAAAAAATATTTTTATCTGAAACGCTTTATGCGACTGTGGGCCGCGTATCGGAACAAGGATTGATCGAATTAGTGTGCGATCACGAATGGTTAAGCGTTTTACAGGATCACGGCAATTTGCCGCTCCCGCCTTACATTACCCACAGCGCAACTACGGAAGATGAAGCGCGTTACCAAACCGTTTTTGCTGCGCACGATGGTGCAGTGGCGGCGCCTACCGCAGGATTACATTTTGATCAAGCGCTATTAGCCCAGCTGAAAACTCGTGGCATTGCACAAGCCTTTGTTACTTTGCATGTTGGTGCCGGTACTTTTCAGCCGATTCGGGTGGATGATTTGTCGCAACACGTGATGCATACCGAGCGTTATTCGATTCCGCGCGCGACAGTGGAGACTATTGCCGCCACGCGAGCCAGAGGTGGGCGAGTGATTGCGGTAGGAACAACGAGTTTACGCGCGCTGGAAAGCGCGGCCGATGGTCATCACAAGGTGCGTGAGGAAAACGCTGAAACCCGATTGTTTATTCGTCCCGGTTATCAGTTCGGCTGTGTGGATGCCTTAATCACTAATTTTCATTTGCCCAAGTCGAGCTTACTGGTTTTGGTGTCAGCGTTTGCCGGTTATGAGGTCATTCGTGCAAGTTACGCACATGCGATTGCACAGAAATATCGCTTTTTCAGCTATGGCGATGCGATGTGGCTAGATCGTGCGCATACAAATCAGTACATAAGATGACAATAAAACTAACATTAGGGTTTTAACATACGCCTGCTTGAGGTAAAAATGATTTTTTTTATCACAACCCTGAGCACGATTATTAATCGTTTTTAACCTGTTCACTTCTTGTTTATTTCTTTTTGAGAGTTATTATGAAAAAAATTATCGCTTTAGTTATCGCTTTATTTGCTGTTACTGCATTCGCTCAAAACAAAGCTGCATCAGTTGCAGCTGCATCAGCATCAGTTCCAGCTGCAACTGCAGCCGCATCAGCATCAACTGATGACATGGGCAAAAAAGCTAAAAAAGCTAAAAAAGCTAAACATGCTAAACACGCTTCAGCATCAGCTTCGAAGTAATTCTGTTAAAACATGAAGGGGTAACCTTTTCTGTTTGAACATTGAAAAACGGCCCAATTGGGCCGTTTTTTTATTCAGTTCATTTTTTCGCTGTTATTTGAATCAAGTTTCATAGAGCACTACGTGATTTGATCCTCCGCTCATGGCGCGCATAGCTTGCGAATTCTGCGGTCTATCCTGTCCCTTACAATCCTTGGCACTGGTTTTTTATAAGACGCCTATGCTACGTACGCTCTATTTGCGCGATTTTGTTATTGTGGAACAGCTCGTTATTGAGTTCGCTTCTGGGTTTACCGTTTTTAGCGGAGAAACCGGTGCGGGTAAATCCATTTTGATCGACGCTTTAAATCTGGTGTTGGGTGAGCGTGGCGGTCCAGAGTCGATTCGCGCAGGTGCGGCAAAAACAGAGATTTAAAGTCAATTGGACAATGACCGCCAGGTGGTTCAGGCG
>JAVKMA010000254.1:0-4528 GCA_031538685.1 Burkholderiaceae bacterium
AGGCTTGGCTGTTAAGTTCATCCCGCTTTAAGATCTTGCGCGAAGTGCGAAAAGTTTTAAGAGTACTTCTATAGCCGGATATTGAGCTTCGCTCTGGCCGCCGCACGTGCTGACCCATTTCACCCAAGGCTCCGAAGCCCACCTTCACGAAACTTGGAATGATGTCATAAATACTCCTTGCTTGTTAAAAAGATAGCGTCAACTAAGGGTTTCGATGTTCTGTCTACCTGCCAGGAGCACAGTCGGTGTATCCGTAGCGCTCGCAAAACGGGTTGCCGAGTATCGGTAGAAATTTGGGGATATTGAAGTATTTTTTGTGAACTTTATCCAGCACTTGTTCTTTATAAACGCGGTATCGAAACCCATAACCATCGATATAGAAAAAATGGGATCCTTGGAATTCGATCCTCCCGATCTCCAACCTGTCAAAGAAAGGAGAATATTCTTCTGTGTTGAGTTCGGCTCGAGTGAAGATACGGATGGAGCGTCCTTGTAGGACTTGAAAATCAGTCCAGAGGTCATCTTGACGGGCGTATCTCGAACCCAAGCCAAAGACGGGTATATATTTACCAGAGTTGTATGCCATCACCGATGCGGTACTGTAGCCAGCGCCCATGAGTATGGTATTGGGCGGTAATGACGCAGAAACCAATTGTGCGATCTCGGGGGAATGACGCAAGAAAACTACTTTTTCCCGAAAATTGACGTTCTGGATGGATGCTGTTGGCCATGCCATCAAGATCGGCACCAACAGGACATGAGGAATGCTGAATATCAAGGTGTAACGCAGGCTTTTCTGCAGTTGTTGGTGTTGAAGCCGTTGCGCGCTCCAGAGAATAAACCAGGGAACGAATCCAAGCACCCAGTGAAGTCCAGTCTCTCGCAGACTGATAATTGCAAAAAGTGCCAATGGCACTGCCCACAATAGCATTGTCGTGCGAGACGCCAATCGATCCACGGTCGCGCGAGTTAGCGTTGGGTTTCGCACTGCTTTCCAGACTAACCAAGGCGTCAGCAGGTAGACCATCATGAGAAAATAAATCAGCAAAGATTTTACACTCGAAGGATTTTCATCTTGACGGGCAAACAGGTTGAACATGATATTCGGCCAGCCATGGGTAGCATTAAAACCCAAGTTGTAAGCAGCACATACCAAGCCCGGCATGGTCAACGCGAACATCCTCGAGATGCGTTGACGTTTTTCCAGTAGCACAGCAACAGCGAAAGCTATCCCCAGAAGGACGGCGAAGTATTTAGATAAGAAGGCTAAGCCGAGCAGGGTCCCAGCGCCCCAAAACCAGCCCGATCGGTGCTCGTCCATGCCGCGTAAAAAGCACCAGGTCGCCATAGCCATGAATAGGACCAATGGGGTGTCGGTCGTCACCAAAAAGAACATCCAGGTCCAGGGCAATGCCAAATAGATGCTACCGGTCAGCCAAGGCATTGAGCTTTGCGGATGACGACGGGACATGATGTCTACCATCACAAGTGCCACGATATGTGTCGTTAGCACGGCCAAGAGGCGAATCAGCCAGCGCGCATCATCAGCCATCATGACGAGAGAAAGCCACCAGCCAATCATGGGTGGGTGATCGTAGTAGCCCCAGTCTAGGCGTTTGCCCCACTGCACGAATAAAGCCTCATCACCCGTGATGGGGAACACTGCCGCCAATATGAGCTTGAGCACCAAGGAGCCCCAAAAGAGCCGCCAGAACCAAAGCCTAGATTGACTCAGGTCACGAGAGTCGATGAGCGTCATATGTTTAACTTGTTGAAGATGAATGCAGGCAGGCTACGAATCACCCACATAATAAAGCCCCATTTCGCAGGCGTGTATAGCACGGGCACACCGCGGTCCATGGCCTTGACAATATCGGCCGCCACGGACTCTACAGAAGCTAAGCTACCGTCAGAAATGTTCAATTTCTCGGTCATGGGCGTGCGTGTTGGTCCAGGTTTAATCAGTACACACTTCAGTTGGGTGTCGGCATAGCGGTGCTGCAAGCCCTGCATACAGGTGGCCGCCATACTTTTTCCTGCTCCATAGAAAGCGTTGGATTTGCGTCCACGGTCACCTGCCACTGATCCGATCATGCACAACGTGCTATCGTGGGGCTGTATGGCCATATGCGCGGCAAAAGCCTGTGCAAAAAGAACAGGTGACACACCATTGATGATGAGGGTGTTGTGCAGTAAGTGGATGTCTTGTTCGCACGCCTTTTGGTCCGGCAGGCTGCCCTGAGCAATCAGTACACGGTAGATGGGGCCCATCTGAGCAATGTCCTGAGCAGTGTCTGTGATGGCTTGCGGGTCCATGAGGTCCAGCACTCGCGTTTCCACCTTGACTTGCGGAAAACGGGTCTGCACATCCTGACTAAGGTGTTCCAGGCGCTGCGCATCGCGGCCTAGCAGAACAAAGTTTCTGTCCCCTCGGTTAGCCCACAGTCGAACGCAGTGCAAGGCCATTGCTGAAGTAGCACCCACCACGACGGTTTGTTTTTGATCAGTCATTCTCAAACTCCCCAAAAGCGTCTGGACATCTCGGAACTGATGCCGAGATCTCGAAAGGTCGAAAACTCTGCGTGCTCAGGATAGGCGTATTCAAAAAAATCGCGCGACATGCGTGCATCTTTGGCCAGATAGAGGGTGCCGCCACAGGCTTGAACAACTGCATCAAGCCGATTAAGCAACGCACGAGTGCGTGCACCACGATTCGGGAAATCGAGGGCCAACGTAACCCCCGGACGAGGAAAACCAAGTAATCCAGCGCTGCGACGGTCCCCGAAAGTTTTGAGTACCGCTAAAAAAGAACCTTCTTTGCTGGCCGAGATTTCATCCAGTAGGACTTTTAACCCTTCGCGAGAAGTGCTGGGCGGCAGCACACACTGGTGCTGGAAAAAACCTGCGGGGCCATACATCCGGTTCCAGTTTTGCAGGCTGTCCAGCGGATAGAAAAACGCTCGATAGTCCAGTAGCCTGGTCTCGCTGTGTCTTGCATTCAGATGGAAATACACTTCGTTGAAAAGCTTCAGGCTGAAGGTGTTGATCAGCGAAAATGGGGGCGTTAGCGGCAAATCGCGACGTGGTCTGATCTTGGGCGCCGGGCATTGGTCAGCGTCTGGGGCGTGGTTGGCGCACATGAAAATGCCGCGTGGCTCACCTTTGGCCAAGCAGTCGATCCACGCCACGGTGTATTCCCACTCAGATTCTGCCTTTCGGGCCATGTCAAAGAAGTCATCTAACCCATGAAAGGGCCTGCTGTGGATTTGAAGCCAGGGGCCAGACACTTTTTGAAGACGGATTTGGACGGTCAGAATCACTCCAGTAAGCCCCAAGCCCCCCACCGTCGCACGAAAGAGAGGGGCTTGTGGTTGCAACTGTAGGCACTGACCATCGGTGCGGGCGAGCGTGATGGCGAGCACATGGTCGCCAAACGAACCTCGACGGTGATGGTTTTTGCCATGCACATCATTGGCGATCGCGCCACCTACCGTGACCCACTGTGTTCCCGGCGTCACGGCGAGCATCCAACCCCGAGGGACAAAGGTGTCCTGAATGTCCTTGAGCAGTACGCCCGCTTCGCAGTCCAAAACGCCCTGCTCGGCATCAAAGCGGATCAACTTGTTCAGACCTGTGGTCATCCAGAGTTGCCCGTTTTCATTCAATCCGACATCCCCGTAACTTCGTCCTGCGCCATGGGGCAGACCGGGCATGCTGTTGCGGATCTGCGAGGGCGCTTGCAGTCGTTCTTGCAGGACCATGGTATGGTGCAGCCCTTGTGTCAGTCGACCCCAGGAGGCAACCGCTTTCATACCGAAGCCTCCGGCCGGAAGACCCAGTGTTTGTCCATGTGGTATTTGATGGTGTAGCCCAAGGTCAAACCCAACGCGGCGCCTGCGTACCGCATAGCATCGGAGCCAAACCACACATGGAAAAGGTATTCGATGCCCCAGAACAAGGCGGTTGTGAAAACGCCCAAGAAACTGTAGATTACAAACAGACGTGTATCGTGTTCGAGATCATTTGCAGTAAACAGAAAGATGTATTTCTTCTCAAGCACGTACTTGATGGGCAAGCCTGCAGCCGTTCCGGCCAGAACCGAAATGGGTAGATAGCCCGAACTCTGGTAGAGGTTGACCACCAGAGCCTGACAGCTGATGTTGACCGCTGTGGAAAACAAAGCAATCGCGCTGTAGAGCAAGGCGATCTGGGATATCTTTCTCATGCGCCGACCCTGCCCAAGGTAAACGCCATGGCAATAAAGATCAGGATCAGCCAGCTGGGCCTGTCTTTCAGGGCGAAAACGATCGGATCATCGTGCATTGCGCCTCGGTGCGCGATGAGCCAGGCGCGCATCAACCATGCCAGCAGTGCTGGGCAAGCCAGCCAGAGCATCTGCGGAGTAGCGTACAAAACTGCGGTATGGCTGTCTTGAATGTACAGGCTCAGCACCAGGATGGACATCAGGCCTGCGCTGACTCCGAGGCTGGAAATGAGCTCTAGGTCATCGGGCTGATAACCCCGGCCC
>JAVKMA010000255.1:0-1742 GCA_031538685.1 Burkholderiaceae bacterium
CAATCAGGCGATAACTCGGCGCGAAAATCGGTTCAACCGTCTGTACTTGAATCGCAATGATTCCGTGAATGGGGAATATTCCCTTAGTCATTTCTAACAGGGGCGCCTGCAACTGCTTAAAACGCACATCAGTAGTTGGTACAAGTTCGGCAAGCCCTTTGAGTTTGTAGCCTTTCTGAATAAACACATCGATAAAGCTGAGGCATACCGCCGGGTTTGCGCGAATATTGCGCACGCTATTGGGCGAGGCGATGTTGGCAATCAAAACGGCACGATCATCATACGCGGCAAAAATTTCTTTGGGCGAGACGTTGGGCATTCCATCCGCATCCACGGTCGCCAACCAACACAAAACGCTTTGATGAATGTAATGCAGTACGTCATCGTTGAGCATGGCCTTGTCGATCAATTTGAATTTCCTTTACAGATAAAAATGTGAGAGTCAGAGCATAGCAGGTGCCACAGAATCAGTTATCATGGACACCGTAAACGCCTTTTGGGGTTTAGAATCAACAGCATCGCTAGCAAATTACATGCGAATATTACGGTTGGTTGCTATTTTAAACATGGCGTTTTTGCCATATACATTGCGTTAGAGGTTTTCCCCAATTTCATAGTCACTTGCAAAGATATCAAAATGAAAAATTACATACTTGGCATCACACTACTCTCTTGCTCACTGTCGGTGTTAGCGGAGCCTCCTTCTTCTGAAGCTCTTATACAACATCTATCCTCATGCGATGCCGCATTCTTTCGGTCAATGAAACAGGACAGTTCCGTTCTGGAGAAGAGAGGAACGCTTGTTCAGAAAGGCGAAATAGCGTACTGGAAAGTTCCCGATCGTAAGGTTTATGTAAATAGCGTATTGATGTTTTCCACTCCAATTGATGGCAAAGTGCAATTGCTAGGTTATTTTGACGATATCGTCGATCTGGAATCAATGGGTCTTTATTATTCATGGGGATTTTTGGCTAGTGGAAGTCCAGAGAGTATTGCCAAGATAATCAAACCAGTTGTCGTGGACGGAAACCGCCTGCGAAAAGATGGTGAATTTTTTGTCCGCTCTGAGGTTCGCAATACCGCCGTTAGCAAGGGTGAGTGGATTAAGGACGATGGTCTAACTGGCGGAACCATCCCCAAAAAAAACACAGTAGAGAGGGTGTTTCTGCTTGAGGAAGCAGGTGAGAAGTATCCAGGTGTTACACGCATTACTTGCTCTCTACAAGGAAACGTCTCGGCGCAGTTGTTGAGCACCGAACGGCCTGACATTGAGAAATAGAGCTACTACGCCTCTAAGCAATCATTTCATCGGACTGCCTTCGGCAGCCGGTGAATTCAGACGTCAAATCTCGCCTATGCCCAGCAATCTACATATCACGATTTACAAGGATGAACTTCATCGAGAGTCTGTCATTCAACTCTGGGAGTCGGTCTTTGGTTACGAAGCGGCGCACAACCAACCCAGCTTGGTCATCGCCAAAAAAATAGCGCTAGCAGATAGTTTATTTTTTCTTGCAGTACGTGACAAGGCTGTTCTGGGTACTGTCATGGCGGGTTATGATGGGCATCGCGGCTGGCTATATTCGTTAGCGGTTTCTTCCGCGCATCGCAAGCAAGGCATAGGTTCCATGCTGATCAAGCATGCCGAGCAAGCGCTGGAAAATTTAGGGTGTTTGAAAATCAATCTGCAGATCGTGGAGGACAATGAAGCGGTGATCTCTTTTTACCACTCGCTTGGCTAC
>JAVKMA010000256.1:0-3803 GCA_031538685.1 Burkholderiaceae bacterium
TGTAATAAATTGACACCCTGTTCATCCAGCAGACCGCACAACAGCGGAATATGCAAAGGCTCATGATGATGCCCGTGCGCAGGCATTTGTTGTAAATCGAGGCGAAAAATTTGACGGGTGTGATCGTAGTGCGTGGCCACACGCACCTGCGGCGTTCCGGACTGGCTGTACCAGTGCATAAATTGTTGCAAATCACGACCACTCGCAACTTCCATCGAAGTCACAAAATCATCACAGGTCGCGGCGGTACCATCGTTGACGGTGAGGTAGTGCTTTAGACCTTTGGTGAAGCTCGCCTCGCCTAGCAAGGTGTGCAGCATGCGAATGACTTCGGCACCTTTTTCGTAAATCGTCGCGGTGTAAAAATTATTAATTTCCAAATATGACTCGGGACGAATAGGGTGTGACATCGGCCCGCTGTCTTCAGGCATTTGATGTTGACGCAGCATTTTGACGTCATCAATCCGTTTCAAAACACGACCATCACCTAATTGATCAGCACTGAACTCTTGGTCACGAAAAACGGTCAACCCTTCTTTTAAAGTTAATTGAAACCAGTCGCGGCAAGTGACGCGGTTGCCGGTCCAGTTATGAAAATATTCATGCCCGATGACCGATTCCACTGCGTCAAAATCATCATCTGTTGCGCTGTCGCTGGAACACAAGACATAGCGCGCATTAAAAATATTGAGCCCTTTGTTCTCCATCGCGCCCATATTGAAGTCACTGGCGGCAACAATCATAAAACGTTCGAGGTCCAAGTCCAAGCCAAAGCGCGTGTAGTCCCATTTAATCGCGCGTTCTAAAGATTGCAAAGCGTAATCAGTTTTATGAATATCACTTTCTTGCGCATAAATTTGCAAGAGCGCGGGGCGACCATCTGATCGCGTAATCGTTTTTTCATTGCAGCAAAATTGACCGGCGACCAGTGCAAAAAGATAGCAGGGTTTTTTGAACGGGTCATGCCATTTGGCGTAGTGACGGCCGTCGTCGAAATCACCGTACTCAATTAAATTACCGTTCGATAGCAACACTGGATAAGCTTTTTTATCCGCGCGCAACATGACCGTGAATTCGGCCATGACGTCGGGACGGTCTTGAAAAAAAGTGATGCGACGGAATCCCTCGGCTTCGCATTGCGTTAAAAAATTGTGATGCGATAAATACAGACCCGACAAATCGGTATTGGCTGATGGGACGATAGTGTTTTCGATGGATAACTTAAACTGGTCCGGAGGCGAAAAAATTCGTAGACTGTTCCCGTCTTGTTGGTAGTGTTTAGGGTTTAAGACTTGGTCGTCGATGAAGATGCAATTGAGTTGTAAACCTTCGCCATTTAAAATTAAATCGGTATTTGAGGGGGTGTGGGGATTGCGCTGGTAATACGTGCAACTACGGACGCGCGTGGCGTCGGGTTCTAGATCAAACCCTAAATCAACGCGGTCAACTAAAAAATCAGGAGGCCGGTAGTCCAAGCGATACGTGCGCGTCAGCATAGCTGCGATTACGGATAAAAGACGGCGACGCTATAACCAGAGGATTCAATATTGCCGACCGAAAATACGGTTCGGATATTGGTCAGAGAGTTCGCCCCCAAACCCACATCCAGCTCATCGGGGGGAAGCAATTGCGCGGGTGTGAAAATTTTGCGCGCGACGATTTGTCCGCGCGAGTCTTTTAAGCTCAACTCAATATGCGGCACGGCAATTGCTTGGCGTGCGCCGTTGTGGACTAAGACTTCTAAAAATAATTGTTCTGAACGGTACGGCACTTGACCCAAACGTGATTGGTTAATTCGGAGTGCTTCGATATTTCGTGGCGGGCCTAATTCACAACCGAGCAGTGAGCAAAATCCGCTGACGGCTTGACGCGTTGCGGGAAAGGTTTGCACCAAACTGTTGCGGTACATATAAAGCACTTGTCCGGTAAATAAAACGACGGTTAATATAAAAAACGATAGGGCAAAAAAACGTTTGACTTGTTCAAAACCTTGTTGTTCTTGTATTTTGTGTGTGCGGTATTCCGTTTGTTCTTCGGTAAATAAATCGTTACGGATCTCGTATTCTTCTGGGGGCTCAATCGGGCGGAAAGTACTGATCGGTGGAAGCGTGCGCGGGTTGGGGCGGGCGATTTCTGGTGTGAAAAAAGGAATTTCAATATCCCAATCGTCACTCATCATAGGCAACTCTAATTGCGCGGTATTGAGATAGTGATCTGAGGCTTGAGCGTTAGTCCCAGACGTTGCGGAATCAGTGTGTGATTCCTCATCTGAGTGTGACGCAGGGAGCGCACTGCGATTATTGGTCGCTGCCACGGCATCATTTTCTTGCGAGTAATCGGTCAGATTTTGAATCGCGTTGAACACCGCATAACAGCGCCCGCATCGAACCTGATGACCGTGGTCGCGTAACTGCGCCAGCTGCATCTGGAATATGGTGCCGCAATGGGGACATTGCGTAGCGAGGCTAGTGAGGGAATCTGACATTTATTTTGTAATAAGCAAACCAATTTTTAGACTGTGTTCCGCATCATCAAGTGAAGCACTGATTATTGAGTTAATTGCTTATTAATCGTTAACTAATCGTTCACTAACGCAACCCAGCCTTCTTTCATATTCGCGATTCTAAGCGACACATAAGGCGCATAGGCGGCGATGACTTGTTCGACTTGACTGTCGAGAATTCCAGACAGTAGCAAACGGCCATTGACGGCTCGATAGCGTGCTAAAACAGGAGCGAGGGCGATGAGTGGATTGGTCAAAATATTCGCTACGACCCAAGCGCATTGCTTCATACCTTTTTGTGCCAGGGCTTGATCGACATGATCGGGGGCGCTAATCGTAATTTCGCACTGATTGGCGAGTGCGTTTTCTTGCGCGGTGCGCAGCGCTTGTGGATCGATGTCAGTGGCAAACACCGGTGTTGCGCCGCGCTTGAAGGCCAGCAGGGCCAAAATACCACTGCCACAACCATAGTCAAGAACCGAATCACCTTTTTTAAGGTGCGCGTCGAGAAAATTTAAACATAAAAACGTGGTCGGATGCGACCCTGTGCCAAAGGCTAAACCGGGGTCCAAAATTAAATTGATTTGGTTCGGCAAAGTATTCGCGTTGATTAGCCCTGCCGTTTGATGCCAAGAGGGAATAATGCGCACTTGATGATTGATGTCAATCGGGGGAAACTGCGCTTGAGTTTGGTGTACCCAGTTTTGAGCCGCAATTGGCATGGGTGGCAAAAATTCTGGTAAATGGATGTTTTGAGCCTGCGCGGTATCGCGAATTAAAATCGCGCCGCGCCGCGCATCAAAATCTGTCGCCGATAGCAAAACTGTAATGATGTTGCGACGCCAATGAGTGTTGGGTAACATGCCTGGCTCGCCGTAAATGGCTTGCTCATCGGGGCTGCCGACATCAGCGTCTTCCAGTTGTACTGACAGTGCCCCCGCATCCAATAAAGCGTCGGTAAAGGCGTCAACTCGATCGGCATGAGTATCATGACTACATTCAATCTTCCATTCCCACCATTGGGGCGTCTGATCGTGATTAACTGCGGAATTCATTCACACCGATTAACACGAGAACCAAAGCTAAAAGTACGGCGGCCAAAACAACATATTTATCATAATTACGGCGGACACTCACCACGCCGCGCTCGTTATTTTCTAAGGATGAATTAATTTCTTGTTCAACGCGACTGGTCACTTCATCGCGAATCAGTTGTTGCAATTCTTGAATCAAAGGGCCGTCATAGTTCAATAGAGCGGCGTATTTGCCCATCGACTTTAAGTACAAATTTCGGTTGTAA
>JAVKMA010000257.1:0-5258 GCA_031538685.1 Burkholderiaceae bacterium
ACCACCGAGCTGCTGTCCCAATCGCCTTGATCATTTTTTAATTTCGGACCAGCGGCAATAAAGCGTTGCGCCGCGTCATCAAAAAAAACATGCGAGAAAGCAATGGCCGGCCAATCGCTGGGCAAACTCACGCTGGTCCAGGTGTCGGCGTCGGTACTGGTCAGGATGGTTTTATTACCCACGGCGACAAAGTGTCCGACACCCGCAAATTCACCTGCCAATTCACCATACGCCACGGATTTCAAGTCTTGCGTCGTGATGTGATAAGAGGCGCGCGCTTGGCGCACACCGGGCTCGCTGCCCACGCTGCTGGCCCCCCCGCAGGCGGATAACACAGCCAGCGCACAGCTCGCGATACCCCATGCCCCGAACAATCGTGCCTTGTTCATCTTGCGCTCCTCTTCATCTTGCGCTCCTCTTTATCATTCAAAATCTATCTGTGGTTCATGACGCGTTTTAAAGCGGGGGGCTGGCCCCCCGCTTAATCCGCTTAATCAGCTTACAAACCCTTGATCGACACAATGCCACCGAACTTACTGACGGCGATGCACTGCGTACTGGTGCATGCCACACCGCGCAAATAGTCGCCTAAATTCACATCCGATTTATCCGCCCAAGTCTTGCCATAGTCGGTGGTGAGAAGCACAGCAGACTTGCTGGCGTTATTGCCGACCGCGATAAATTTAGCACTATCGATACTGGCGACCCCACGCAATTCATGCGTTGTCGCCGCGCCCGTGCCCGCCGTCCACGCTGTGGCATCACCGCTGTAGTAATTGCTGCCGCCTTTTCCGACGCTCACACACCAGGCACTGGAACACGCGACACCAAACAGTTCTTTTGCGCCGGTCGTGGTTTGTACTGTCCAATCAACATTTACAGTTGCCGTGCTTGCTGCCGTAATCAAAGCGCCAGTGCTGCCGGCTTTGGATGCCACCGCAATGACTTTGCTGTTTTTCGTGTCGTAGGCCAGTTTTTGGTCCCAAGAGCTAGCGGAAGCATCGCCCGCCCACGTCCAATTTGCCCATTCAGCCGTTACGTCAGGCACGCTATAGGCGGTGCTACTGCCCCCCCCCATCACGATTGTTTTTCCGCCGCCCACGGCAACTCCGTTCAGTGCGACTGGATATTTTGCCCCATTTGATCCATCTACCCAAGCGCTTCCGCCTGCGTAAATTGCAGTCCAAGTATTACCATCGGTACTGTAGAGGGCGTAGCCCTTGCCCTCATAGGTGGCGGTGCCTGAAGTAATTACTTCCCCTACCGCGATGAAGCGCGTGCCGTCGTGTATCACTTGATACCACTCGGCGCTTTGCTGCGCCGCAGGGACTCCTGTCGCCGCCGCCCAAGTGACGCCATCCGCACTGGTGTAAATACTTTTCACTCCGACCGCGACCCATTTACCACCACCCGTGGCGATGCTGTTGAAGTCGGCGAGGGATGTGGCCGGTTGCACTTTTTTCCACAAGGCAATGCCTACATTGCCCGAGCTTTTAATCAGGTTGGCGCCATCTTTAACTGCTGCCGTGGCCGTGCCGGCGGTATTACCCAACACGCAAGAATAGGCGCGCGATGCTGCCGTGCCGCCTGCTTTTTCACGTGCAGTTGCCACTGGACTGGCCGCGCACACATCCTTGTCGCCAATGCTGACAGTAAAGCTGTAGCCCGCCGCCAAGTTGACGCCCCCCTTGAGCGTACACGTCAAGGTATCGCCCACCTGTGCACTGGCGGTTAAGCCGCAGTCCAAGCCCGTCGCTGAAGCGGTGGTGCTTGGCGTGGTTGGCGTGGTTGGCGTGGTTGGCGTGGTTGGATCGGATAAACTTCCGCCGCAGGCGGTCATGGCCAGGGTCGCGCCTAAGATCATGCAAGCCATACTTGATTTCAATAATTGCTGTTTTATGCTGTTTTTCATTTTGTCTCTCCTGTTGTTCAAAATTGTCATTGAAAAAATCACCGGTAAAAAAACACTCCCCTACCAATCCCCTACCAATCCCCTACCACTCTCGCTCTACTCAGCCATTACTGATGCAACGCCCCGCGCGGTCAAACACATGCAGATGCAGACCATCCAGATACAAGGGCAGACGCTGCCCGACACTGACGGTGCTGTGTGTTTTGACGATCAACAGATCATTCTGATGTTCAAAATACAAACTGCTGCTATCGCCCAGCCGTTCTTGCCAACTGAGTTCTCGCGTCAAACACAACTGATCGCCGGTGCGACTCTCTTGCGCGCTCAGGTAAACATGCTCGGGGCGTATTCCTAAAGTCAAGAATTGCCCTACTTGCGGTGTATGGTTGGGCGAGGCATGGTTGGACGAGGCATGGGTAGGCGACAATTTATGCGCCGCCAAGGCGAGTAATTCACCCGTGTCAAGGCGGACAGTCCACTGTTCACCGTTTTGTTGTTCTAGCCGCGCAGGTAAAAAATTCATCCCTGGCGAACCAATGAAGCTGGCGACAAAGCGGCTGGCAGGGCGATGGTAAAGATCCAGCGGCGCGCCCACTTGCGCCACGCTGCCATAGGTTTGGATGTCAGCGCCGGTGTGCAACAGCACAATTTTGTCGGCCAAAGTCATGGCCTCGACTTGGTCATGCGTCACGTACAAGGTGGCGGCCTGCTCAAACTGACGGTGCAGTTTGGCGAGTTCAAATCGTGTTTTGACCCGCAGGGCCGCATCCAAGTTAGACAAAGGTTCGTCAAATAAAAACAAACTGGGTTCGCGCACGATGGCGCGGGCAATCGCCACGCGCTGGCGCTGGCCACCCGAAAGGTCGCGCGGATGACGTTGTAACAACTCGCTCAGTTGCAAAGTCTGTGCCGCCGCTCGGACTTTGGCGTCGAGGACAGCAGTCTGGGTTTTTAACAAGCGCAAGCCAAAAGCGATGTTGTCGTACACGGTCATGTGCGGAAACAGGGCATAGCTTTGGAACACCATAGCCACATCGCGCTTGCCTGGTGGCAACTCGTTAATGCGCTTGCCATCCAAGCGTAACTCGCCCCCAGTGATGTCTTCCAAGCCCGCCACCAAGCGTAGCAAGGTCGATTTGCCGCAACCCGAAGGCCCCACGATGACGCAAAACTCATTACGTTTAATGTCCAGCGATAAATCACGAATCACGGGCAAACCCGTGTCGTAGCTTTTTTCTATGGCATCAAATTCGAGGTTGATCATGGGCTTGGCCTTTGGTATGCGCGACGGTTTATGCGATTGATTTATGTGATTGATTTGTTGTGATCGATTGATAGCCGTTAATGCGATTCGCGCAACACCTGCGCGCCACGTTTGCCGCGCAAGAAATCAAAATCCGCCCCCTCATCCGCTTGCAGCACGTGCTGGACATACAGATGCGCGTAGCCCGACTGCGGACGCGCGGGTGCCACCCATTGACTGCGCCGCTGGGCGAGTTCGGTATCGGAGACTTCGAGTTGCAAACTGCCCGCCAACACATCCAGCGCAATCCAGTCACCGTTTTGCACCAGAGCCAGCGGGCCACCGGCTGCCGCTTCAGGAGTCACATGCAACACCACGGTGCCAAAAGCAGTGCCACTCATGCGCGCATCCGAGATGCGCACCATGTCGGTGATGCCTTGCGCCAAGAGTTTTGGGGGCAAGCCCATATTGCCCACTTCGGCCATGCCTGGGTAGCCTTGCGGGCCACAGTTTTTCAGCACCATCACCGAGTCCGCATCAATCTCGAGGGCTGGGTCTTGAATACGGGCGTGATAGTCCTCGATGTTTTCAAACACCACAGCCCGGCCGCGGTGCTTGAGGAGTTTTTCACTCGCCGCAGAAGGTTTGATGACCGCGCCACGCGGCGCCAAATTACCCTTGACCACGGCCAGACCACCGCTGGCACAGATAGGCCGGTCAATTGGGCGAATCACCTCATCGTTAAAGCATTCCGCATCTTGTACGGTGTGCGCCAATGTTTGTCCATTGGCGGTGAGGGCACTGCCATCAAGCAGGCCTGCGGCGAGCAAACGTTTAAGCACCACAGGCAAGCCACCGGCGTAATAAAAATCTTCCATCAGGTATTGCCCCGATGGCATGAGGTTGACCAAGGTGGGGATGCCGCCGTCGCCGCGTCCGACACGCTGCCAGTCATCCAAGGTGA
The DNA here is from genome assembly GCA_031538685.1 of Burkholderiaceae bacterium. GTDB lineage: Bacteria > Pseudomonadota > Gammaproteobacteria > Burkholderiales > Burkholderiaceae > JAVKLU01. Next base: position 4,120 of record JAVKMA010000257.1, read on the forward strand.
GCGGCACGCCCAAACGCCCCGCAATCGCAATCAAATGAATCACGGCATTGGTAGAGCCGCCAATGGCGGCGCAGGCACGAATGGCATTTTCAAACGCCGCGCGCGTCATTAAATGGCTGGGGCAACGATTGGCCTGCACCATTTCGACAATCGCGCGCCCCGAACGCTGGGCCAATTCGTAACGGCGTGAGTCCACCGCAGGAATGGCGGCATTGCCCGGCAAAGTCATGCCCAAAGCCTCGGCCAAGCAGGCCATGGTAGAGGCCGTGCCCATCGTCATGCAAGAGCCTGCCGAACGTGACATGCAGGACTCGGCTTGCATGAATTGCGTCTTGGTCATTTGCCCAGCTTGCACGGCTTCGGAAAATTTCCAAACATGCGTGCCTGAACCAATCGGTTGACCGCGATAGTTGCCATTAAGCATTGGGCCGCCCGACACCAAAATCGTAGGCAAGTCCACGCTGGCCGCGCCCATCAAGGTTGCGGGCGTGGTTTTGTCACAGCCGGCGAGCAAGACCACACCATCCATCGGGTGCGCACGAATGGCTTCTTCTACATCCATCGCGGCGAGATTGCGAAACAGCATTGCCGTCGGACGCATCAAGGTTTCACCCAAAGAGCTGACCGGAAACTCCAGCGGCAGCCCGCCTGCTTGCAAAACACCCTCGCGCACCTTTTGTGCGATCTGTCTGAAGTGCTGATTGCACGGCGTGAGTTCGCTCCAGGTGTTACAAATGCCAATCACCGGACGACCGTCAAAGCTGTCGTCTGGCAAGCCCTCGCTTTTCATCCAACTGCGATGAATGAAGTTGTTTTTATCGGTTCCGGTAAACCAGGATTGGGAGCGGAGCAGTTTTTTTGTCACCATTTTTGTCTTTTTTAAATTTTTATGAGGGGAATACTAATTGTTAAGACCTAAACAAAATAATATGATTTTTTCAATTATGTATAATAAAAAAGAATATCTAGAAACTTTGTCGTTCAGCGATCTGAGCTGCTTTTGTCGTGCGTCAAGCGATTATTTTCAGTCGAGAGAGTGGCTTTAGATACGTGGTTTATTTTGGGTAAAAAATGGACTCAATCGAATGAACTCAATCGAAATTTCAAAGTTTTTGCGCTATCACCTAAAGATGCGCCAC
>JAVKMA010000258.1:0-4590 GCA_031538685.1 Burkholderiaceae bacterium
ACTCCAAAAACAGCGCGAACATCGCACGGGCGGTGTGACGGTCCAAATTTCCAGTCGGCTCGTCAGCCAACACGCACGCCGGATTCCCTACCAAAGCGCGGGCGAGTGCGACGCGTTGCCGCTCGCCACCGGATAACTGTGCGGGCAAATGTTGCACGCGTTGCGCCAAACCGACTTGCGCCAAGATCGCTTGTGCTTTTTCTTGTGCAGCAGCGAGGCTCATACGGCGAATCAATAAGGGCATTGCGACGTTATCCAAGGCGGTGAATTCTGGCAACAAATGATGGAACTGATAGACAAAGCCCAAAACGTGATTACGCAAACTGTCGCGCTCTTGCGCCGAACTGTTGCGCCAGTCTTTGCCCTGCCATTCCAAACGCCCGCTGTCGCAAGGCTCCAAGCCGGCCAAAACGTGTAATAAAGTCGATTTGCCACTGCCAGAGGCGCCGACAATTGCGATCCGTTCGCCCGCCGAAACGTTTAAGTCCAGATGCTCAAAAAGATGAATGGGTGCGTTTTCCTGAGGAAAAGTTTTACGCAATCCTGTTGCCAAAAGAACCGAAGTCATAGGGATAAAGGGGGTAGTGTTCGTGTGTTCGTGTTAATTTTATGTAATAGACCTTTAATTGCTAGGCTCTTACCGCCGCTTCAATGGCAGCGATGTCGATTTTCATCTGCTGCATCATCGCGGCCATGGCTTTGGCAGACACATTCTTGTCGCGACTCATCGTCAACTCGGTGAGACGCTTTGGATAAATCTGCCACGACACCCCGTAGCGATCCTTCAACCAGCCGCAATGGCTCTCCTCGCCGCCATTGGCCGTCAGGGCCGCCCAAAGCCGATCAGACTCTGCCTGATCATCCGTTGCGACCGAGATTGATACGGCCTCGCTTAGCGTGAACATCGGCCCAGCATCAAGTATCTGATACGGCACCCCGCCCAAGGTAAAGTCGATAAGCCAGGAATTTCCCTCGCCAGAAATATCAAAGAGCGCGTCAATCCGGCTTTCCGGAATCAGCGCACAGTAAAACTCTGCGGCCTCACGACCGCGACCGTCATGGAACCACAGGCAGGTGCGAATTGAACTTGTCATCGTATTGTTTCTCTTAAATTGCTGACTGAGTATTATGGCGTAATCGATGCTGTCGCCATCGTAATGGTCGCAATGGTAGGGCACTTCTATCAATACAGAATGTGCGGATGAAGTGCGAGGCACACAGCACACAGAAAGCGGAGCGTACATACGTACATACAGTACGTGAGGATTGCGCGTACTGCGCAACAAAGCCATTCGCCGCAAAAATGAATTGATAGAACTGCCCAGTAGTAATGACAACGAATAGACTGCGTTTCATATCAACTACTCCAACCAGTATCATTAACAGTAACATGAAGAACTTAATCTACTACGATAGCGCACGTCACATTTTTTTATGAATATTATTTTAATTACCGGAATGTCCGGCTCGGGCAAGACCGTTGCGCTGACGGTTTTGGAAGACAGTGTGTATTACTGTGTCGATAACCTCTTGCCCGAACTATTACCCACGCTGGTTGCTCAATTACCAAATATCAGCTCACTGGCGGTCACGATAGACGCGCGCAGTGCCAGTCACTTAGCTTTACTGTCTGACATTTTGATGCGCTTGCGGCAACAAGGGCACAACGTCAGTCTGTTATTTTTAGACGCCAGCAACCACGCCATTACGCAGCGTTTTTCGGAAACGCGTCGCCCCCACCCCTTGTCGGTGAGCAATATACAACGCTCTTTACCCGAATGCATTGCGGCAGAACGTGAATTATTGAGCGCACTATTTGACTTGGGACATCGAATTGACACGAGCAATTTGCGCCCCAATCAATTACGCGAATGGATTAAAAACTGGCTAGACCTTCCCGCCGGCAATATGGCGCTGTGCCTGATGTCGTTTGGCTTTAAAAATGGCGTGCCGCACGAGGCTGATTTTATTTTTGATGTCAGAACTTTGCCTAACCCGTATTACGACACACAATTGCGGCCACAAAGCGGCAAAGACATTGCGGTTCAAAAGTTTTTACAAGGCTATCCCGAAGTCGCCCAAACCGTCACCGACATTCATCAGTATTTACACAAACGCCTGCCCGCATTTGTGCGCGATAACCGCAGCTACTTAACCCTTGCAATTGGTTGCACGGGCGGTCAACATCGATCGGTGTATATCGTCGAATGTTTGGCGAAACTGTTTGCCACACAGCCTGCCTTATTAGTTCAGCACCGCGATTGCACGCATTAACTTGGCGAATCTGGCTAACTTGGCTAACCTGGCTAACCTGGCTAACATCAGCGTCAAACGTGGCTACGCAATTGATTCAAGGGCACTTCTATCAATACAGAATGTGCGGATGAAGTGCGAGGCGCACACCACACAGAAACCGAAGCGTACATACGTACATACAGTACGTGAGGATTTCGCGTACTGCGCAACAAAGCAATTCGCCGCAAAAATGAATTGATAGAAGTGCCCTTCAAACTTATTTTATTCAAACTCGTCGCTATCGACCACAATCGCGACCTTTTTGAGCGCGACTTTGATCGCTTGACCACTAAAACCCTTCATCTGCAAAGAACGCATGAGTTTTGCTTTTTCAGAAAAATCTTTGGGAATCGGTTTGCGTGCGATTAACGCTTGAATTCGGGTGACTTCATCGTCCGCGGCCTCAACCTGATTTTGAGCGGCACTGGGATCAATACCCATTTGCTTAAGTTCTGCGACCAAACGCATATTGCCGTAACGCGCACTACGGGTTCGAACGCGCGCTGCCGCATAACGCTCGTTCGATAAAAAACCTTGTGTTTGTAAATCGACTAACAGAGGTTCCAATTGAGCAGCATTGGCCTCATCGGTCAATCGTTTTAATTTACGACGCAATTCCTCAACGCTGTGTTCGCGCTGCGACAAATAGCGCAAAGCGCGTGCTTTTAAACTGACTGGAATTTTCGCGAATGCCATCTCAATTGATATTGTGCTTACAAGACCCGATGGCGCAAGGCCGGCAGCTGTTGGCGTACTTGCATGATGCGTTCCCGTTCTAAGTTTGAACTGACCACGCCCAGCCCGTCATCTTGCTGCGCCAGCACAACGCCCCAAGGATCAATCACCATGCTATGGCCAAAAGTCGTTCGACCATTTTGATGTCGACCACTTTGCGCACTGGCAATGACATAAGCCTGATTTTCAATCGCACGGGCACGCAATAAGACTTCCCAATGCGCAATCCCCGTCGTTGCGGTAAACGCTGCGGGGATGACCCAAAAATCAGGTTCTTTGGCGTTGCGAAACAACTCGCTAAAACGCAAGTCGTAACAAATCGCCAAGCCCATTTTCCAACCATTGCCCAAGGTGTAAGTCATCACGTGATTGCCACGACAAATCGTTCCCGATTCATCATAAGACTCGCTGCCGTTATCAAACGAAAACAAATGAATTTTGTCGTAACGACACACGCAAGCGCCATCGCTGTCAAACACCAAAGTACTGTTAAACACTTTGCCCGACTCTGCTGTAATCGGAATCGTTCCGGCGACAAGATAGACCCGCTGACGTTGTGCCAATGTGGCTAAAAAATCTTGTATCGGCCCACGTCCAAACTCTTCGCTTAAGGGAATTTTGTCGGCCTCACGCAAGCCCATAAAACACCAGTATTCAGGCAACACGATTAACTCGGCACCATCGGCGGCGGCTTGTTGAATCAAATCGCTGGCGATCCGTAAGTTATCTGCCAATGAGGCACTTGAACACATTTGAAGAGCCGCAACTTTCATCATAATTTGTTGGTGTTTATTTTTGCTTATTTTTGCTTATTTTTGTTTAAGGGTTTCAAATTTCACGTTCTTAAACGGGCCATAAATATGCAAAGCGGGAATCCAGCTTTCCAAATACGATGAACCCAACCACTGCGTTAAGAATAAAGGTATGGCGACCACGGGATTGATCAGAAGGCCGTACAAAATCACCCCCGCCCCCAAATCAACTTTGGGTTTCAGCAGAATCGTCGCATCTACATTTTGTGCGACTAAATCCACCTGAGCTTTGGCGTTCGCGTTCGCAAACACGGATTCGACCGTCGCGTGCTGAGTCTGTAACTGTCCTTTTTGAATGATCACTGCCGCATCAATTTTTTCATACGACGGATATTTGGAAAACGCGTCTTTTAAATTTGCATACGACTGCAAACTTAAAAAACTTAAATAACGCCATGCGGGAATGTCGACCACGGTAATACTCCCTTTATTGAGTTGCACTTGTGCGTCGCCGTCCAAACGCACCATCTCAAAATCCAAGGGATTACCCAGCCAAGATACTTGCCCTTCAACAGTACCCTCGCCGTCGGCCAAAATATTATTCAAACGCAGAATATCTAACAACATTCCCGCGTTATGAACCTGTATTTTGGGTGCAAATCGTGTGTTGCGTTCATTCCAAGCGCCCGTAATGTGCATATCGATCGCCGGATTTTTAAGTTGGGCTTTAGTCAATTGCCACGCCACATCTTGATCACTGGGCTGGGCACGCGGATCTCCGCCTTCCAAGCTAAGCGCGCCCAAAGGC
>JAVKMA010000259.1:0-6012 GCA_031538685.1 Burkholderiaceae bacterium
AGCAGGTGCGCCAAGCCTCATCATCGCGAATACTGTTGAGATGACCAATCACATTCCAAATTCGCGCCAGCGGTTCGGTCGCACCATGCAAGGCGTCCACGACGTCGGCATAAGCCGATGATTGTTGTGCCGCGATGTGATCGATGGTTTGTTGAGCTTGGGTTAATAAGTAATCCAGTGCCGGATCAATATCAGCCGTTGTGATGAGATCAAAGCGCGTGAAGCCAGATAAATCTAATAGGGGATTGTGTGCCAGTTTTGATGGTAAATTTTTGAGCATGACAGTAATGAGTAGTTCTTTGAATACAAGGTGACGGGGCGACAGGATGGCAGGGCACAGAATTAAAAAATTGACGTCAATTCAAATCAACCCTGATGGCGTTGCGCGGCCTCTAGGGTATTTTTTAACAACATCGCAATGGTCATAGGGCCGACGCCACCGGGGACCGGTGTGATATAGCCCGCGGTATCGCGGCAGGATGCCCAATCGATGTCGCCACACAAGCTGCCATTGGGCAAGCGATTGATGCCGACATCAATTAATACGGCGCCTGCTTTAATCATAGTGCCGTTTAGGTAGTTGGGTTTTCCCACCGCCATTACCACAATGTCTGCTAGGCGAGTGTGGGCGGCTAAATCTTTGGTTTTGGAATTACAAATCGTCACCGTCGCGCCAGCGTGTAGTAACAACATCGCCATTGGTTTGCCGACAATATTAGACGCGCCGACAATCACTGCGTGTGCGCCGCGTAAGGGCACATCAGTTTGCGCTAATAGGTGCATCACGCCGTAAGGCGTGCACGGCGTAAACAAAGGATGGCCGCGAAAAATTCCGCCTGCGTTGAGCGCGTGGAAACCATCAACATCTTTTTGATGATCAATGGCGGCGATAATTTTTTCGGTATTGATGTGCTGGGGAACCGGCAGTTGCACCAAAATTCCATCAATCGTCGGATCATTATTGAGCGCGCTGATTCGTTCAAGCAGCGCCGCTTCAGAAAAATTGCCAGGATAGTTTTCTAAAACTGAATGAAAACCGCACTCAACGCAGGCTTTAACTTTATTTTTCACATACAGCGCGGAGGCGGGATCATCACCTACCAAGATCACGGCCAGTCCCGGGGGACGTGATAGGGCCTGTGCTTGAGTGGCTATCTGGTGGCGAAGTGCTTTGGCTAAAACGAGGCCATCAAGAATTACAGCAGACATAATAATTTAGGGAGATGCATAAATACGTGAATGAATACGTGCACAAGTATGTTTGATGACAAGCTTAAACGTATTCGCGCATTGATTTTTATAAAGCCTCAAACACCCCTGCCGCGCCCATTCCCGTGCCGATACACATTGTGACAACGCCCCATTTTTTTTTCAAACGACGCAAACCATGCAACAGCGTTGCAGTACGGATGGCGCCAGTCGCACCCAAAGGATGACCTAGGGCAATTGCGCCGCCTAAAGGATTGACTTTTTTTGGATCAAGTTTGACACTGCGAATGACCGCCAGCGCCTGCGCAGCAAAGGCTTCGTTGAGTTCAAACCAATCGACATCATTTTGCGTAATGCCGGCGTGTTTGAGCGCGCGCGGAATCGCTTCGATAGGGCCGATCCCCATTATTTCTGGCGGCACACCGGCAACGCTGTAACCGGCAAAGCGCGCCAACGGCGAGGCGTTTAATGCTTTTAAGGCGCGTTCTGATAGCACGATCACCGCGGCACTACCGTCAGACATTTGCGAAGCGTTACCGGCGGTGACGGAACCTTGAACTTGAAAAACGGGTTTGAGTGTCGCGAGCTTTGCTTGCGTACTTTCGCGGCGCGGGCCTTCATCGATCAGATGTGTTTTTTTAAGTGTTTTGATGGTCGCTTGCCCGTTTTGTAAATTTTGTAAATCGGGGCGGTAAGAGGTGGTGGTAAAGGGGGTGATTTCTGCATCAAAGGCTTTGGCAGCCTGCGCGGCGAGGGCTTTTTGATGCGAGGCGGCGGCGAATTCGTCTTGATCAGCGCGACTCACTTGCCAGCGTAGCGCCACTTTTTCAGCGGTAATGCCCATTCCATAAGCCATTGCGGTGAATTCCGATTGCGCAAATAAACGTGGATTCATCGTCATTTTGTTCCCTAACATATTGCTCATAACGCTCATGCTTTCGGTACCGGCGGCGATGACGATGTCGGCCATGCCGCTTTGGATGCGTTGCGCGGCTAATGCCACTGCTTCTAAACCTGATGCACAAAAACGATTGATGGTAAATCCTGGAACCGTATCGGGAATGCCCGCTAACAATAGCCCCATGCGCGCAACGTTTAATCCTTGTTCGGCTTCTGGAACAGCGCAGCCGACGATCACTTCATCAATTTGCATGGGGTCTAATTGCGGCATTTGCGCCAGGACAGCCTTAAGCGCAGCCGCCAGTAAATCATCTGGGCGCGTGTTTTTGTAATACCCATTGCGACGGCCAACAGGTAAACGAGTAGCGGCAAGAATATAAGCAGGACTAGACATCAGAATCTCCTAGAAAATACGACACACAAAAACACAATAATTGGTACTGTACAAGGAAAATAATTTTAAGGGCACTTCTATCAATTCATTTTTGCGGCGAATTGCTTTGTTGCGCAGTACGCGAAATCCTCACGTACTGTATGTACGCTCCGGTTTCTGTGTGCTGTGCCTCGCACTTCATCCGCACATTCTGTATTGATAGAAGTGCCCTTAAGCGCAGTTGGGGCCATTCCGATCTTGGATTGAAGGGTGACAAAAAATACCTCAGCGCGCTTGTTCAGAACATTTATAAAACATCAAGTAGCGATGTTTTATGGCGATACATAAAAAAACCGCCCCAAAATTCTGGGGCGAGTCTTTCAATTATGAATTAACGCGAACAAGCATTAACCCGAACCCGCATTAACGCGAACACGCGAGATAAAACCGCTGTTCGTGGGTAAAGTTGGCCGGTAAAAAAATAAGGTTACACCAATAATAATAAATGCTGGCGTTCCCAAGGACTAATGACGCGCATGAACTCTTGATGCTCTAATTGTTTTAACGCGCCATAAATCGTCACAAAACGTTTACCCATAACGTCGTGCAAAGGCTTGCACGCACGCAGTAATTCGACCGAGTCGGTCAAACTGGTGGGTAGGGTATGCCCCGATTTATAGGCATCGGTTTCGGTCTCTGGCGTAGGTTCTATCTGTTGCGTCATGCCCAAGTATGTGCACGCTAAAGTCGCTGCAATCGCGATATAGGGATTTACGTCAGCACCAATTAAGCGATTTTCGACGCGTCGCCCAGCCGGATTTGAGTGCGGGATACGGAATCCCACCGTTCGATTATCGCGGCCCCACAATACATTGACCGGTGCGGCGGTATTGACGGCAAGGCGACGATATGAATTGACGTACGGTGCAAAAAACGCCATTGAGGCTGGCGCGTATTTTTGTAAACCACCTAAGGCCCAGCGGAATAAATCCGTGTCTTTACCCTCATCGGTACTGAAAATATTTTTACCGGTTTTAATATCAACCACGCTGTTATGCACATGCATTGCCGACCCGGGCTGATCGCCCATCGGTTTGGCCATGAAAGTCGCGTACATGTTGTGACGCAACGCGGCTTCGCGCACCGTTCGTTTGAATAAAAACACGCTGTCGGCCAGTTCCATAGGATTGCCGTGCAAAAAGTTGATTTCCATTTGACCGGCACCCATTTCATGAATCAAGGTATCGATTTCAAGTTCTTGCTTTTCACAGTAATCGTAAATGTCTTCGAACAAAGGATCAAACTCATTGACCGCATCAATGCTATAAGACTGACGTCCAGACTCGGCGCGGCCCGAACGACCAATGGGTGGTTTGAGTGGCAAGTTGGGATCAGTGTTGCGTTCCAATAAATAAAACTCGAGTTCTGGCGCGACTACCGGACGCCAACCTTTGGCTTCATACAAAGACAAAATATTGTGTAATACCGAACGCGGTGCGTAATCAACCAATTCGTTATCAAAGGTAAAGCAATCATGAATCACTTCCGCAGTGGGATCCGTTGCCCAAGGAACAATCCGCACAGTTGAGGCGTCAGGTTTGAGAATCATGTCGTGATCGCGATGATCGATGACTTCATAAAAATCATCGTCCTCGGGATATTCGCCGGTGACGGTCATACCTAAAACGATTTCAGGTAAACGCATACCGCGTTCTTCGCGGAATTTGGCTCGTGGCAAAATTTTGCCGCGCGGTGAACCAGTCATATCGGGGACTAAACATTCAATTTCGGTGACGCCTTTTTGGTTCAACCATTGTTCCATTTCGTTGAAATTAATGTTTTCTCGTTGTTGTCTGGAGATATCTTCTTTCATAGTAAGCCTCATTAAAGTGTGTTGCTGTGCAACAGTGTGAGCCTAAAGCTAGAGTTAGAGATTTAGGCAAAATATCGGTCATCATAGACAGATTTATGTGGTATTGCGTGGTGTCACGTTGAGTTACGTTGAATCGGCTGAATCCTGTGAGAGTTTGTCGGTAAGTCTATCGTCGCATGCGCCAGTATTGCCTCAATGTTTCAAGTACCTCAAATAATGCTCAAAGAGTGTCTCGATTAGAGCCTCAACTTTTGATGCACTGTGACGCATTACGAAAAATTGTGAAGAACGACGAAAAATCGCAAAACATTGACCGACCAGTTGGCCTTACAGTTGACCCAGTGATGGTGGCGAGAGACACTAACCTTCTGGTTGTGATTGCCAGATGTGTTCGCGACAGGCTGCGCCAAAGGCGTGGAAGAGGGCTTGATATTCAGGATAATGGGTAACCTGCCATTCAGGATGCCATTGCACTGCCAGTGCAAAAGGAGAGGCGCTGACACTGATAGCCTCAATCAAACCATCCGGTGCCGTGGCCTCGACGCGCAACCCCTTACCCAGTCGTTGTATGCCTTGACCATGTAAAGAGTTGACGGTCAAGGTTTTAGTTTCATCATAAATTTTTGCCAACAGACCACCTTCGATGATTGAGACAGTGTGAGCAAAAGCGTATTGCTTCTCTTTAGGTGCCGCTGGATCGTCGCGGTGGTCCATTTTTCCCTTGATCTGGTGTACCGCTTGGTACAGCGTACCGCCCATCGCAACATTGAGTTCTTGTAAACCTCGACAGACACCAAAAGTGGGTAGTTGCGTCGCCAGCGCGTGGGCGATTACGGAAAAACTGCGCGCATCACGACGTTCGTCCATTAGCATATCGGGCGAATCCAGCGGTGCATCGTAGCGCCAATTGGCGACATTGGAAGGTGAACCGGTGAGGAATAAACCGTCTAAACCATCGAGCAAATCTTTGGCTTCAAAGGCACCCGAAAAATCGGCTGGCAAAATAATGGGAATGACATTCGCCACACGAACCAGTGCCGCGAGATATTTGTCCTGAACCGCGTGATGATCGTGTTGTCCGATAGTTTTGATGCAACTGACGACCCCAACGCGAGGGATTTTTGATGATATTTTATTTGTCATACATAACCTTTAACAGGTGCCGTACGGTCTCTTTAATTAGGTGCGGATTATACCGCCCCAGTGTTTGTTGGGCTAGTGAGAAAGCGCGTAGTCCTTTAGTCAGAGCTTGATAAAACGTTAATTTAAGGCGTCAATTTAAGGGCACTTCTATCAATTCATTTTTGCGGCGAATTGCTTTGTTGCGCAGTACGCGAAATCCTCACGTACTGTATGTACGCTCCGGTTTCTGTGTGCTGTGCGCCTAGCACTTCATCCGCACATTCTGTATTTATAGAAGTGCCCTTAAGGCGTTAATTGGATTGAAATAATTCTTCTTTGGCTTATTGAATTGGCCAGTTTTGTAGAAGCTGTTTAACACCTTCAGTCGGTGCATTCCAATCATCGGCAGTAGTTTGGCGAAATAGTTGTGCGCTGGGGTACCAGGCAGAGGTTTGTGCGTGATCGCCATCATTTTGCCAACGCCAATCGGCGTGACGGTGCAACAATATCAAAACGGGGATACCCAAAGCGCCGG
>JAVKMA010000260.1:0-4016 GCA_031538685.1 Burkholderiaceae bacterium
ACCATCCAGCGCATCAGCCAACTCAGCTACCGACGCGCCGGTAAACAAGATCACCAATGGTTCAGCGCCACAACGTCACAGCGGTGTTCCCTTAGCGCCGCAGTTTACTTTTGCGCAATTTGTTGTCGGTAAGGCCAATCAATTAGCCGTCGCTGCTGCGCAGCATGTGGCCAATGCGCCTGAATCGACTTACACCCCGCTGGTCATTTATGGCAGCCCAGGTCTCGGTAAAACCCATTTGTTACACGCCATTGGCCACCATATTGCGGAACATCAGCCCGAATGCCGCATTCATATCGTGTCGGGTGAAGATTACGTGCGTGAAGTGGTCACCGCCTATCAGCGCAAAAATTTTGATGCGTTTAAACAAAGCTATCACAAGCTGGACGTGCTGCTTGTCGATGACATTCAATTTATCGCGGGCAAAGCACGGACTCAAGACGAATTTTTTTTCGCGTACGAAGCTTTAAAAAACTCTGGTAAACGCATCATCTTGGCGGCCGACAGTTTTCCCAGCGCGATCGAAGGCATGGATCGCCGCTTGGTCTCGCGTTTTTCGTCGGGACTCACGGTCACCATCGAACCGCCGGAATTAGATATGCGTGTCGCAATTTTGATGAAAAAAGCGGCGACGCAAAACATTCAGCTTACGGATGAAATTGCGTTTTTTATTGCCAAGCACCTGCGGGCAAACGTACGCGAGCTTGAAGGCGCGCTGAATAATTTAAAGGTTTACACGACGTTTAATGCCAAGCCAATTTCACTGGAAATGGTCCGCTCGATTTTGAAAGATCGCCTCTCATATACCGAAACCAACTTATCGGTCGACGATATTCAAAAAGAAGTCGCGCTGTTTTATCGTATCAAAATTTCTGATTTAAGCGCAAAGACGCGCCTTGCCAGCATCGTCCGGCCACGTCAAGTCGCGATGTATTTTGCCAAAGAGCTGACACAATTAAGTTTGCCCGATATTGGCCGCGCCTTTAATCGCGACCACACCACGGTTTTGCACGCGGTTCGAAAAATTACGGCGGATCGCAATCTTGATCAAAAATTTGACGGCGAACTTCACGCGCTTGAGCAAAGTTTACACAATCGCTAATTGCCTTAAACTAATCCCCGTGGCGGGATACCTCGCGTTAATGCCGCGCGTTACATTCAAACAATAATCAAGTATCAAAAATATTTTTTAATATTCTGAGAAGCTTCATCTGACTTGCATATAATCACGCGTGACTGGGTATTAAAAAGTCTTTTGCGAATTATTAATAGTTATTGTTAATAATCTTTGTTAATCATTTTCGTTAATGCTTTTTGCATACGGTCTTACTTATCCTTCGATGGTGCTTGATGTCACGTTAGCGTCATCACAATGTTTAAGTTGATCGTGCGCTAAAAGTATTGCTCTGTTTTTACGCAAAGCTACCGAAATACCGAGGCCACTTTATTTTTTAGCAGCACTACCTCTTTCTTGACATGCAAATCATCCACATCGCCCGCGACTCCCTGCTTCGTCCCTTGCAATTGGTTTCTGGAATTGTTGAACGTCGCCACACTTTGCCAATCTTGGCTAACGTTTACCTGCGTAAAGAAGGCGAACGCATTACCTTTATTTCAACGGATATTGAAATGCAAATCGCCACGACGGCGGTTATTGGCTCGGGATCAGACAATCTGACCGTTACCATTGGTGCGCGCAAATTGCTGGATATTTTGAACGCCTTACCAAAAGACGGCGTCGTCAGTTTGACGATTACGGACAAACGCGCAACCTTGCAATCAGGTAAGTCACACTTCACGCTTCAAACGCTCGAAGCCGAGGATTTTCCGCTCGTTAAATCTGCAGAAGACGCTGGCGCCGCGTTTAAGCTTCCCCAAAAAACGTTTCGCGCTTTGTTGAACCAAGTTCACTTTGCCATGGCCGTTCAGGACATTCGTTATTACTTAAACGGTTTATTGTTTTCACTGGACGGTAATCGCGTCTCTGCGGTCGCAACCGACGGACACCGCTTGGCCTTATCTGCGCTCACCACCGAGGAATCATTCACTAAACAAGAAGTGATCGTCCCACGCAAAACAATTTCGCAGTTGTTGTATCTATTGGGCGATGTCGACGATCCCGTCACGATTCAAATCGCCGCCAATCAAATTCGTTTTACGACGACTCAAGTCGAAATCGTCTCGAAGCTCGTAGAGGGCAAGTTTCCTGATTTCAATCGGGTGTTACCTAAAGGTCATAAAAATATTTTCAGCCTTTCGCGTGTCGAGTTTTTACAATCTTTGCAACGTATTGCAATTTTGACCTCAGAAAAATTTCGTGCGGTGCGTTGGGTTCTGGAAACGAACTCAATTACGCTGTCATCAACAAATAACGAGCACGAAGAAGCCAGCGAAGAAATCAGCATTGAATACGGCGGCGCCGCGCTTGAAATCGGCTTTAACGTCAGCTATTTGTTAGACGTACTCAATAATTTGAAATCTGATCAAGTGTCTTTTGCACTGGGTGAGGCGACATCTTCAGCCTTATTAACCGTTACCGACGACCCTAACTTTAATTACGTTTTAATGCCTATGCGCATTTAAGCGGATTCACCATAAAGGCTTATCGTTTGTTGTCATTTGCGCATTACAACAAGCATCGGCAAGGTTAAGCACAAAGGTAAAGCCCTGTTCTATTAGCAGGGCTTTATTGTTTAATTCCTAAAAATCCTTTGAGTCAGTCCTGCTAATTGACGCACGCAAAACTGTCTCATCATTGACTGACCAAAACCGTGAATCAACAAGACTATTCTGCCGACAGTATCCAAATCCTTGAAGGCCTTGAAGCCGTCCGTAAGCGCCCCGGGATGTATATCGGCGACACCTCAGATGGCTCAGGTCTGCATCATCTGGTGTTTGAAGTACTTGATAACGCCATTGATGAATCTCTTGCCGGCCACTGCACTGAAATTGAAGTCGTGATTCATGCCGACAACTCTATCTCCATTGTTGATAATGGTCGGGGCATTCCCACTGCCATCAAATTAGACGACAAGAACGACATCAAGCGCAGTGCGGCTGAAATCGTAATGACAGAATTGCACGCTGGTGGAAAATTCGATCAAAACTCATACAAAGTGTCTGGTGGTTTACATGGTGTTGGCGTATCTTGCGTCAATGCGCTTTCCAAGCGCCTCGATTTAGTTGTCTGGCGCGATGGGCAAACCAATCGAATTACCTTTGAGCGCGGCGTTCCTGTTGACTTGCCAACCGTCGAAGTCAATGGCATCCTGACGCAACCGATGATTAAAGGCGCACCCTCCGATAAACGCGGCACTTCGGTACATTTTTGGGCGGATGAAGAAATTTTTGGTCACGTTGAATTTCACTATGAAATTTTGGCTAAACGGATTCGCGAACTGTCATTCTTAAACAACGGTGTTCGAATTCGACTCACCGACGTTCGGCAAGATAAAGAAGATGATTTTGCCTGTTCTGGTGGCGTGCAGGGTTTCGTTGATTACATCAATAAAAACAAAACGGTTTTGCATCAAAATATTTTTTATGTTTCCTCTGAAAAAAATGGTATCGGTGTTGAGGCGGCAATGCAATGGAACGACAGTTACAACGAGCAAGTGCTCTGCTTTACTAATAACATCCCTCAGCGCGATGGTGGAACGCACTTAACCGGTCTGCGTGCGGCAATGACTCGCGTCCTCAATAAATACATTGAGGCGAACGAAGTCGCGAAGAAAGCCAAAGTCGAACCCTCAGGTGATGATATGCGCGAAGGTTTGACCTGTGTCCTTTCAGTTAAGGTGCCTGAACCCAAATTCAGTGCCCAAACAAAAGACAAATTAGTGTCCTCAGAAGTTCGCGCGCCAGTAGAAGAAGCCATTTCGGAAGCGCTCAATTCATTCTTATTAGAACGTCCGCAAGACGCCAAAATTATTTGCGGCAAAATTATCGACGCCGCGCGCGCGCGCGATGCCGCACGTAAAGCGCGCGATATGACGCGCCGTAAAGGTGGCTTGTTA
>JAVKMA010000261.1:0-4611 GCA_031538685.1 Burkholderiaceae bacterium
AGTATTACGAATTCAGTATTACGAATTCAGCCTTACCAACTCAGGATTACCCTAGGCGTCGCGTTTGTTTTTTGATGTTGTCCCGCAATCAGCGTATAATCGCGCGCCCTTCAGAGTGTTGCGGGGCAGTTTATCAATCCACGATTTTATTGGCACAGGCGGAGAAGACTTTAATTATAAGTGTTTTCAAGTCCGCTGATTTAGTCGCTTGTTTATCCATTATTATGACTATCGCAAATATCAATAAAGCAGAAATCGTTGCACAAAACGCCCGTGGCTTGAATGACACAGGTTCCCCAGAAGTTCAAGTTGCCTTGCTCACCGCACGAATTAACGAATTGGGCAGTCACTTTAAAGCACACAGCAAAGATCATCATTCGCGCCGCGGCTTGTTAGGAATGGTCAGTCGCCGCCGCCGTTTATTAGATTATTTAAAGAAAAAAGATTTTGTACGATATAAAGTTTTGATTGAGAAACTCGGTTTACGTAAGTAATGAACAGGGAAACTATCGAGATAGTGCTTTGTCGCATTTTCTCAGCTTCTTAGTTTTCCCTAGCACCCCAACAATGGGTAGCGTGGCGATGTCCGCGTCACTGGTTGTTGGGGTGTTTAATTTGAGTCGTTTCGTTACAGCAAGTGTTTCAATAACTGTTTCAATAATAGCAAGTTAAATTAACACTTGGGCAAAGTGCCCTTGTTTACAGAGAGAGTAGAAAAATGTTTAATAAGATTACCCATAATTTTCAATACGGACAGCATACCGTTACTTTAGAAACCGGCGAAATTGCACGCCAAGCCAGTGGCGCCGTTTTAGTCACAATTGAAGACACTGTTGTATTAGCAACGGTTGTCGGTGCGCGTGACGCCAAAGCTGGACAAGATTTTTTTCCCCTCACCGTAGATTACATTGAAAAAACGTATGCGGCAGGTCGTATTCCTGGTGGTTTTTTCAAGCGTGAAGGTAAACCTAGCGAAAAAGAAACTTTAACCTCGCGTTTAATTGATCGTCCATTGCGGCCTTTGTTTCCAGAAGGCTTTTATAACGAAGTGCAAATTGTGATTCATGTCTTGTCGGTCAATCCAGAAATTGACCCTGACATTCCTGCAATGATTGCCGCCTCAGCTGCTTTAGCGATTTCAGGTATTCCATTTAATGGCCCGATTGGTGCCGCGCGCGTTGCTCATATCGACGGCCAATTCGTATTGAATCCGGTTGCGAGCGAACTTAAACGCAGTAGCTTGGATTTAGTAGTTGCCGGTACGACTAACGCCGTATTGATGGTGGAATCAGAAGCGCGTGAATTGTCTGAAGAAGAAATGTTAGCCGCGGTTGTGTTTGGGCATACGCAAATGCGCGCTGCGATTGACGCGATTAACGAATTGGTGCGTCAAGGTGGCAAGCCAGCATGGGACTGGGCTCCCGCTGAAAAAAATAAACCTTTGCATCAAGCAATTACGGATTTAGCGCAAGAACAATTACGCGCGGCCTATGGCATTCGTGAAAAACAGATTCGCAGTTCTGCGTTGAAAAAGATCACCCTTGAAACGGTTCAAAAATTGACCGATGTTGCCGTCGCAAAAGGCGAATCAGCGCCTAGCGCAGTTGACGTTGGCAATATCTTGTTTGAATTGGAATCGCAAATCGTACGTTCGCAAATTTTGTCGGGCGAACCTCGCATCGATGGCCGTGATACGCGCACTGTGCGCCCTATTTCGATTCGCACTGGCGTTTTGCCCCGTACGCATGGATCTGCCTTATTTACTCGCGGCGAAACGCAAGCTTTAGCAGTGGCAACTTTAGGAACATCACGTGATGAGCAGCGCATTGATGCACTGATGGGTGAATATACGGATCGCTTCATGTTGCATTACAACATGCCGCCGTTTGCCACCGGTGAAACGGGTCGAGTTGGGACACCAAAACGTCGCGAAATTGGCCATGGCCGTTTGGCCAAACGCGCTTTATTAGCGGTATTGCCTCGCGCTGATCAGTTTAGTTACAGCATGTGCATCGTGTCTGAAATTTTAGAATCCAACGGTTCATCCTCCATGGCGTCAGTATGCGGCGGCTGTTTAGCCTTACAAGATGCTGGTGTTCCTATTACCGCACAAGTGGCTGGGATTGCAATGGGTTTGATTTTGGAAGGTGAACGTTTTGCCGTATTGACCGATATTTTGGGTGATGAAGATCATTTGGGCGACATGGATTTCAAGGTGGCCGGAACCAGTCGCGGGATTACGGCTTTGCAAATGGACATCAAAATTGCCGGTATCACCAAAGACATTATGGAAGTTGCTTTGGCGCAAGCGCGTGAAGGACGTTTACATATCTTGGGCAAAATGAATGATGCAATGCCACATGGTCGTGCTGAACTGTCGGCGTTCGCACCGCGTTTAATTACCTTTTCAATCAATCCTGAAAAAATTCGTGACGTGATTGGTAAAGGCGGCGCAGTGATTCGCGCCTTGACTGAAGAAACCAAAACTCAAATTGATATCAGTGATGAAGGCTTGGTTACTATCGCCGCAAGCGACAGCGAAGCCGCTGAATTTGCGCGTCAACGAATTGCGGATATCACGGCAGAAATTGAAGTCGGCAAAATTTACGAAGGTCCAGTGATTAAAATTTTAGAAATTGGCGCGGTCGTACAAATTCTGCCTGGCAAAGACGGTCTCGTTCACATCAGTCAAATCTCAACTGAACGAGTTAAAACAGTCGGCGATCATTTACAAATGGGTCAAATCGTTCGCGTTAAAGCGCTTGAAGTGGACGATAAAGGTCGTGTTCGTTTGTCGATCAAAGCTGCCCTCGCCGATGCCGAAGCTAGCTCCACATCCAATCCTACGACAGCGTAATACTCATCGTTTGACAAGGCACAAAACATCGTGCCTTGATCGCGCCGACTGTATCAAAGACGGGTCTTTAAACACATTAGGATCGATCACTCGATTAAAAATTAAATTGGACAGCTCAATTACTCTTTCAGAGCAAGGCGGCTTGCGCTACCTACACTTTGGAACCGAGTGGGTTCAAGGCGCGATGAATATCAAATCGCCCAACAGTATTGCGCTCAATTACGCACGTCAAATGATGGCATGGCTATTGTTTCGCGAAGACGCTGCGCATATTGTGCACCTGGGTTTAGGTACGGGCTCTTTAACCAAATTTTGCCTCGCCCATTTACCACAATCACGTATCGATGTGGTTGATATCAGTGCCAAAGTGATTGAAGTTGCGCACAATTCATTTTGTGTACCACGTAACAACCCTCAATTGACTATTTATCAAGACGACGCCAAAGCTTTTGTGCAAAAGCGTCTGGATGAGCGCGCTCCTTTAGTCGATATTTTGCAAATCGATTTATACGATGCTCAAGCACGCGCACCGATACATGGCGGAACTGAGTTTTACAGCGCTTGCGCGCGCTATCTCAAAACAAACGCTTGGTTAACGATTAATTTGTTTGGTCGTCACGGCAGTTATCAACCTAATATCGACGCGCTTTACGACGCCTTTCCCACCTTGCTACTGTTCCCGCAACTGCCCGAAGGTAATATCATTGCGCTGGCGAGTCTGCAAAAAGATTTTTTTTGGAATGATGCCTTGTGTTTAGTACGTGCCAAAATATTGAAAACCGATTATGAATTGAACTTGCTGCCGTATATCAATGGTGTGCAAGTGCTTACGCGCTGATGAGTAAACGCTACCTACTGATATTCCTTGCTTGTATTTTTTTAGACCTAACGTTATTTTTGACTGATTCTTCTATCTGAATTTGTGTCTGATTCTGTTCCTGCTTCCAATTTTGATCCTGATTCAGACTTATCGTCTGCAGCGCCATCATCGTCCACACCCAATGACACGGCGCCATTGCCCGAGTTAAGGGATGCGCTCGCGCAAATTGGACATTTATTCTCGGAACAAGGGCAACTGGCGCAAAATTTTTCGCATTTTGTCGCACGCACCACACAAAGCGAAATGGCACAAACCATTACGCAGGCGATTTATCAGCGCGATATTTTGTATGCCGAAGCCGGAACTGGAACCGGAAAAACCTTTGCCTATCTGGTCCCTGCATTTTTGTACGGTGGCCGTGTAATTGTTTCCACCGCCAGTAAGAATTTGCAAGATCAATTATTTAATCTGGACTTGCCGGCGATTCGTAAGGCGTTAAATTTGCCAATCTCGGTGGCACTTCTCAAAGGTCGTCGCAACTATGTCTGCCATTTTCATTTAGAGCGCAATTTAGCCGGCGGACGCTTTAGCACGCCCGATGAAGCGCGTCAAATGCAAATCATTAAACGCTTTAGCCAAACCAGCAGCAGCGGCGATATCGCCAGTTGTAGCGATGTGCCTGAACGCGCGCCAGTATGGTACTTAGCAACGGCATCACGCGATAATTGTTTGGGCACTGAATGTGAACGTTATAGCGATTGCTTCTTAATGGCCGCGCGTAAAAATGCAATGAACGCCGATGTGATTGTGGTCAATCATCATTTGTATTTTGCCGATGTCGCAATCAAAGATGGCGGTGCAGGTGAACTCTTGCCAACAGCGCAAACCGTTGTTTTTGATGAAGCACATCAAATTCCTGAAATTGCTTCACAAT
>JAVKMA010000262.1:0-2045 GCA_031538685.1 Burkholderiaceae bacterium
AAATATGTTTTTCCAGTTCCGGCAGGGCCAACACCACAGCTCAACACTGCACTTTGAATGCTTACTAAATATTTTTTTTGACTAGGACTACGGCCACGTAAATCACTTCGCCGCGTCAATAAAACGGGTTCGTTTTTTATTTTTCCAGTCGGCGTATCCAATGCATTTGCATTTAATGCGCTTAATCCGCTTAACAATTCGCCTTGTTTGCGAAATTGAATGAGCGCGGCGTCAATCATCTCAGGATTCAATTCGCTTGCTTGATCGTACAAACTTTGTAACAAAGTGTCTAATCCCGCAGGCGCTTTGCCTTTAATCACAATCTGTTGGCCACGTTGCGACAACGTCACGTTTAATTGTTGGGATAACAAGATCAAATACTCATCTAGAACTCCACAAAAGGCAGCGAAACGATATCGATCAAAGGGCTCGGGGCAAAATTGAGTGACCTGCTCAATGCCCTTCGCGCTAAAGTTCATGATGCATAAACGACTAATCCCGTTGGAACTTTGTCAGCGGTGTTTTCGCAATTACGTAACTGGTCATCAAAAAACATATGGGGATTAAACGCCGCGAGCACCTCACCTTTAGGAGAGCCTCCCATAAAAAAAGTTTCATCAATCACGACGTCCCATGCGCGCAATGTGCGAACTACTCGTTCATGCATGGGCGACGAACGTGCCGTAACGAGCGCAGTACGAATGGGTGAAACCCTACCCTTACCTGATTCTTGCCGCTGAATGTAAGCAATGGCTTTTAAAAATCGTGCGAAAGGTCCTTCGGGTAAAGGTTTTTTCGCATTACGTCGTTCGTGCTCAACAAAGGCCTCAACGCCGTGTTGCTGATAAACTTTTTCAGCCTCATCTGAAAAGATCACAGCGTCACCGTCAAACGCAATTCGGATTTGCTCCAAAGACTCATACGAATGCGTAGGCTGTCGATAAAGCATTGCCGACGCCACCCCAGATTCACGCGCGGCAAACACGTCTTCGCGATGTAAAGATCAGAACAAACTCACGTTAAACGCTTTCAGATAAGGGGCTAAAGATGCTCCGCCAGTCAAAGCAGCACGTGTGATGTCCAAACGGTAATCTGAAATCGAATTAAAAAAACGCAACGACGTTTCGCTGGAGTTGCGCGACATGATGACGACTTCAACCAAACGCCGACCAGGCGTCAGTTGATTTAATTGCAGCAAGGCGCGAACGAGATGAAACCCTGTTCCAGGCTGCAAATTAACACTTTCATTTTCAATTTGATAGCGGCGATAGGCTTCTAAGCCCTGTTCTTGATAAATTCGGTCTTCAGCTTCCAAGTCGAATAATGCTCTTGACGAGATGCCGATAACTAAAGTGTTGGTTAAATCTAAATTCATATAAGAGTTTGGTGAGCAAAAAAACTGTTTATGTATTGAATGCGCTGTAAAGGCAACTTAGCGGCGCGTTTCTTGGTATTTCTCTAAGTATTTCTGATAAGACAGTTTCCATGCAGGACTGCGAAAACTTCCACTACTTTCATGTACTAAGGAAATCGGCCACGTTCCTAAACGTAAACCCTTCAGTACCGCTTGTCGACAAAAATCCATATCGTACAAATGAAACTCAAATTGCGGATCAAAACGTAATTCTCGTTCCAGTAATGCTTGACTTTTAACTGCTAAAAACATGCCGCTCAATAATTGACATTCAATGCCACTGGGGCCATACCGGCTGACCCGATGCGGGAATTGTCCACCATGCGCGATCGCCCCTGATAAATTTTCAGGTGCATCCCAGGCTAAGTCAGAAGTCAAAAAAGCCCACGACGGCTGTCCTGGCAGGCAGCGGCGATTGCCGGCCACACCAATTAAATCAAATTTTTCGAGACCTTCTAAAAGGCGCTCTAACCAAAAATGATCGGTGATGTAAACATCATCCTGAATAAATAACAAAATTGCCGGTTGTTTCTGCGCTTGCTCGATTGCAATGTTGTACTGCTTGCTTAAACTGCTCGAATTTTCAAAAAACACCTGCAATTCATAACCACTAGGCATTTGCTGCGCTTTC
>JAVKMA010000263.1:0-2029 GCA_031538685.1 Burkholderiaceae bacterium
ATTTTCTGCTCGGGCGCCAACATCTTTATGTTGGGTGTATCCACCCATGCATGGAAAGTGAACTTTTGTAAGTTCACCAACGAAACCCGCAACGGTATTGAAGACAGCAGCCGCCACAGTGGTTTGAAGTTTGTCGCTGCCGTGAACGGTGCTTGCGCTGGCGGCGGCTACGAAATGGCATTGGCCTGTGACGAAATTGTGTTGGTGGACGACCGTTCATCTGCCGTGTCCTTGCCTGAAGTGCCTGTGTTGGGCGTGTTGCCAGGCACAGGCGGTTTGACCCGCGTGACCGACAAGCGCAAAGTGCGCCACGACCATGCCGACATTTTCTGCACCAGCGTGGAAGGTGTGCGTGGTCAAAAAGCCGTGGATTGGCGCTTGGTCGATGAAATCGCCAAGCCTGCCCAGTTTGCCGCCGCCGTGCATGCACGTGCCAGCCAGCCAGCCGCGCACTGCAAGCGCCCAGGTGCATCCGCAGTTGGCCAAGGTGTGGCACTGACACCGCTCAAGCGTGTGATGGGTGCTGACAGCATCGCGTATGACTATGTACACGTCGAGATTGACCGCGCCAAGCGCACCGCCACTCTGACCGTGCGCGCCCCCAAGGCTGCCTTGCCCGACACAGTGGCGGCAATTCAAGCCGCAGGTGCCAACTGGTATCCACTGCAAATGGCCCGTGAGTTGGACGATGCGATTTTGAATTTGCGTACCAATGAGCTTGACATTGGCACTTGGTTACTCAAGACCGCAGGTGATGCCAAGCTGGCCTTGCAAAGCGACGCCATCTTGGCGCAGCACCAAGGCAACTGGTTGGTCAACGAAACCATTGGTTTTTTGCGTCGCACCTTGGCGCGCGTCGATGTGACCTCGCGTTCATTATTTGCCTTGATTGACGAAGGTTCTTGCTTTGTCGGCACCTTGGCTGAGTTGGCCTTTGCGGCCGACCGCGCCTACATGCTCGCCTTGCCAGACAGTCCAGAAAAAGCCCCGCATATCGCTTTGAGCGAAATGAACTTTGGCTACTTTCCCATGGTCAACCACCAGTCGCGTTTGCAACGTCGCTTCTACGAAGAAGTGGGACCACTCGAAGGCGCACGTGCCGCGGTGGGCCAAGCGCTGGATGCACAAAAAGCATTGGCACTGGGTTTGGTGACGGCTGCACCGGACGACATCGACTGGGCGGATGAAATTCGCTTGGCCGTGGAAGAGCGTGTGGCCATGTCGCCCGACAGCTTGACCGGCTTGGAAGCCAACTTGCGTTTTGCCCAAAAAGAGTCCATGGAAACACGCATCTTTGGCCGTTTGTCCGCTTGGCAAAACTGGATCTTCAACCGCCCCAACGCGGTGGGAGAAAAAGGTGCTTTGAAGGTCTATGGTAAAGGTGAGAAAGCTGCTTTCGATCTGAACCGCGTTTGATGTTCTGCGTTGTGCAACAGGCTTCCCGGTGGTGCCTGTTGCAACCGAAATTTGCCTCCCCACCGTTGCTTAATTTCTGGAGACTCTCATGTCCGGTATCAACTACAGCGAAAAAATTCCTAACAACGTGAACCTGAGCGAAGACCGCACCTTGCAGCGTGCGCTTGAGCAATGGCAACCTAATTTCATCAACTGGTGGGACGACATGGGCCCCGAAGGTTCCACCGACATGGACGTGTACCTGCGTACTGCCGTGAGCGTGGATCCGCAAGGCTGGGCGCAGTTTGGCCACGTCAAGATGCGCGACTACCGTTGGGGCGTTTTCTTGAACCCGGGCGATCAAGACCGCAAGATCCACTTTGGCGACCACATCGGTGAAAAAGCCTGGCAAGACGTGCCTGGCGAACACCGCGCTAACCTGCGCCGCATCATCGTGACGCAAGGTGATACCGAACCCGCATCGGTCGAACAACAGCGCCACTTGGGTTTGACCGCACCCAGCATGTACGACTTGCGCAACCTCTTCCAGATCAACGTCGAAGAAGGGCGCCACCTGTGGGCCATGGTTTACTTGCTGCATAAATACTTCGGCAAAGACGGCCGTGAAGAAGCC
>JAVKMA010000264.1:0-1644 GCA_031538685.1 Burkholderiaceae bacterium
AAGTTGGGAGTGAGGGGGCTGCGGTAAGCGCGACCGTTTCGGCAGTTGAAGATACGGGAGTGTGGTTGGATTTCAATCATCCTTTAGCGCATCATGCATTAATTTTTGAAGCAGAAATTCGCGCGGTGTTGTAAAACAATGAAGTAAGACGAATTTTTGCAAAACGCTTTTGTAATAGTAGATTTTATTTTTATATCGATGAGGAAAAAACACAATGAAAATTCATGAATATCAGGGTAAGGAACTTTTGGCTCAATTTGGCGTCACGATTCCTAAAGGAATTCCTTGTTTTTCCGTAGATGAAGCAATTGCTGCGGCAAAAAAATTAGGCACACCGGTGTGCGTGGTTAAAGCACAAATTCATGCGGGTGGCCGCGGTAAAGGTGGCGGCGTTAAGGTGGCAAAAACTGCCGCGGAAGTGGCGAGCTACGCTAAACAAATTCTCGGCATGCAATTGGTGACACATCAAACAGGCCCTGAAGGTCAAAAAGTGCGCCGCCTTTTGATCGAAGAAGGTGCGGATATTAAAAAAGAGTTGTATGTCAGTATGGTCACTGATCGGGTGACACAACGCGTGGTGTTGATGGCATCATCTGAAGGTGGGATGGACATTGAAGAGGTTGCGGCTTCGCATCCAGAATTAATTCATAAAGTTGTTGTAGACCCTGCAACCGGTTTACAAGTTAAAGAAGCTGAAGATATCGCGCGCAAAATTGGTATTCCTGAAGGATCGATCGGACAAGCAGTTCGTCAAATGCAGGGTTTGTATCAAGCGTTCTGGGAAACCGATGCGGCCTTGGCCGAAATCAATCCCATGATTGTCACCGGCAGTGGCCAAGTAATTGCGTTGGACGCTAAATTTAACTTTGACTCAAATGCCTTATTTAGACATCCTGAAATCGTCGCGTATCGCGATTTGGATGAAGAGGATCCGGCAGAAATCGAGGCCTCAAAATTTGATTTGGCCTATATCTCATTAGACGGCAACATCGGTTGTTTGGTGAACGGCGCGGGCTTAGCGATGGCGACGATGGACACGATTAAATTGTTTGGTGGGGAGCCCGCAAATTTCTTGGACGTGGGCGGTGGTGCAACCACAGAAAAAGTGACTGAAGCGTTCAAAATTATGTTGGGTAATCCAGAGCTCAAAGCTATCCTAGTCAATATTTTTGGCGGAATTATGCGTTGCGATGTGATCGCTGAAGGAGTGGTCGCAGCTTCACGCGCGGTCGGTCTGAAAGTACCTTTGGTCGTACGAATGAAAGGAACTAACGAAACTTTGGGCAAAGAAATTTTAGCGAAATCTGGTTTGCCCATTATTGCGGCGGACACAATGGAAGATGCTGCCCGCAAAGTAGTTGCGGCGACCCAAAAATAATGGTTGATTTTTTGTTCGATCTGATTTTTCAGCCAAACTGTAACTATTTTTAATAAGAGGAATTTATGAGCATACTCATCGACAAAAATACCCGTGTGATGACACAGGGGATAACTGGTAAAACGGGACAATTTCACACTCGTATGTGCCGAGAATACGCCAATGGAAAAAACTGTTTTGTTGCGGGTGTTAACCCGAAAAAAGCGGGCGAAGATTTCGAAGGTATTCCTATTTTTGCTAATGCACGTCAAGCCAAAGAGCAAACT
>JAVKMA010000265.1:0-3389 GCA_031538685.1 Burkholderiaceae bacterium
GGGTATCAGGAATTATTCCAACCGAAAAATCTTGGGTCGCGCTCAATAGCGAAGGCGGTCACGTATCGTTTGCCCCCAGCTCAGAATTAGAAATCGAAATTTTGCGTTGGGCGTGGAAACAGATCGGCCATATCTCTGCCGAACGTTTGATTTCTGGCCCGGGTCTAACCTGGATTCATCGCGCCTTAGCCCATATCGAAGGTGTTGGCCGCGCAGAACACAGCGCCAGCGAAATCACTCAATTTGCGCGCGAAAAATCTTGCCCCACTTGCGTACATGCCGTACACGTGTTTAGCGGCATGTTGGGCGGCGCGGCAGGTAATTTGGCAGTGACTTTGGGTAGCCGTGGCGGCGTTTTTTTAGGCGGCGGTGTGGTTGGAAAATTATTAGACAGTTTTGATCAGGTTCTCTTCCGCCAACGTTTTGAGGCCAAAGGCCGCTTTCAAGTGTATTTGCAAAACATTCCGACTTTTTTGATTACGCATCCCTACCCGACTTTTTTAGGTCTGCGCGCGCTACTCAATTAAAACAAGTTCTTCAACACGCATTCAGACCCACCATAAAAAAACATAAATGTGCGCGCCCTCTTATAATGGGCGCCTGTATTTCGGGGGCGATCTTGGTTTCGACGTGGGTTGCAAAGCGGAATAGGGCATACCGAGGGCTGGTCACCTCGTAAATACAACCGGAAAAAAATAAACGCTAACGAAGACCGTTACGCTCTAGCCGCTTAACCGGCTAGCCTCACACCGATGTGCCTTAACGTCGGGCGGGTAAAACCGTAGTGAGGTCACTAACAAGGATCGCGCAACATCTGGGCAACTTAGAGTTGTGTTAAATCCAAGGTCGCTCGCTACCTCGCAGCGTGTGCATTCGCGGCAAGGTGGTTAAAATAAATAATCGCACTAAGTATGTAGGCCTATCTGTAGAGTGCTTGCGGACGCGGGTTCAATTCCCGCCGCCTCCACCATTTCAAGGTGCAAAAATTCTCTCTTTGCATTTCACACTACCCCGCTACGCCACACGGCTGGCGGGGTTTTGCGTTTTTACCAGCTTCAGGAAGGTGCAAGCGATTGTAGGTATTGGCGACTTCGCGACGCGAATGCTTTGCCACAAGTAAAAGCTGAGCAAAACCATGAATGCCAGGGGCGACAATGAGAGAGTGGCTTCAAAGTTCGAAGTGGCTAGGTGCATAAAAAATCATGAAATTTATCCTGCGCAGAAATCAGCAGCAATAAGTTAGAATGATGCTACGTGCATCTCTGGCGACTACCTCTATTTTTCAATCATGACCGACCAAGAACTCAAAGACCTCGTTGCTGGCTTGGCTGTTTCGCAAGTTAAAACAGATGCATCAATTGCAGCATTAGTAGCCTCGCAGGCTAAGACTGAAATTGAGCTGCGCGAAAATTCACGGGTGGTCGCTGAAGTCGGTCGTCGACTAGGGGCTATGGGGATCAATTTAGGCGACGTGACTGAAGAGTTTTTCTACAACAGTTTGCGCGCCAAGCCTCAACTTGGGGCGGTCAAATTTGACACGGTGACATCCAAGCTTTTGATGGGCACTAAAAAGTCACAAACCGAGTTTGACATTGTTATGGCTAATGGCGAGTCTGCTGCCGTTATCGAAGTCAAGATGAAGGCCCACTTGAATGACTTAGACCAAGTTGAAAAACAAATTGCACTGTATCGCCAGCTCCGTCCTGAGCACAAAAATTTTAAGCTTTATGGCGGTATTGCAGGTTTTAGCGTTCCGCCAGATGTGATTGAAGCTGCACAACAACGCGGCATGTTTGTATTGCAGCGCAAGGGCGAGGTGCTTGAATCAGCAACAGAAGGAATGCACGCGTTCTAAAGCACTGTTCGCATTACATACGCAAGTGGCAGCAAATAGTGGCCAAGTGTTGGAAGATCGGTTTTAGGTTCAAAGCCGTATTGCTCCACCATAATTGAATCAAATACCAACATAGTCACAAAGTTGTCCTTTGATTGCACATTCATTCAACAAATGCACGATGCAGAAAATATCGCATAAAGGCTGTTTTGTAAATTCATTGCATTCCACCGGACTGCCTTCTGCCGCCAGTGAATTCAAACATTATGTTTTTTTTTAGCAGTATCAATTCAAAGGGGAAATTATGAGCGAGCAAATTAAAGCAGCGGATGAAAAATTTTGTAGTGAATGTGGAGCTGTTATTAAAGCCAAGGCTGAAATATGCCCAAAATGTGGCGTCCGACAAATGAGTTCGCCAGCAACAATAAGTCTTGGACCAGTTGCATCAAATGGTAAAAGCAGAATTGCCGCCGCATTATTTGCTTTTTTTCTTGATGGATTTGGCGGTCATAAATTTTATCTTGGTCAAGTTGGATTAGGTATCGTATATCTAATCTTTTGCTGGACATTCATTCCCTCCATCATTGCTTTTATTGAGTTCATCTTATTCCTCACTATGAGCGATGAAAAATTTAATCGACAGTATGGTCAAACCTAAACCTACGCTCAAGCGGGATGCCTAACAACGGTGCCGCTGAATTCAAACCTTAGGCGTTACAACGCAGTGCAAAGCCGCTGTTATTCGCGTCGTATGTAATTGCAAAATGAGGAGAACGATATGATCTACAAAGGTAGCTGCCACTGCGGCAAAGTGGCGTTTGAAGTTGAAGGCGAGATCAATGGATCATTAGCATGTAATTGTTCTATTTGCTCACGCAAAGCTTCGCTTTTATGGTTTGTTCCTCGCGACAAGCTTCACTTGCTGACTCCTGAAGATTCGGCCAGCGCATATACATTCAACAAGCACCTTATCAAGCACCGCTTCTGCCCCACGTGTGGCATTCATCCGTATGGCGAGGGCCTTGATCCAAAGGGAAATCAAATGGCGGCCATTAACATTCGTTGCCTTGAAGGTGTTGATCTTGCCTCTATCCCAGTGCAGAGCTACGATGGTCGTTCAATCTGAGACGATGACACCTAATCCTGTACTCAATTTAGACGCCCCTTCCGCAAGTCTCTTAACTCAAACCTTAGATCTAAATTCCATTTTTTTCAACTCTATAGGAGATAACCATGAAGTTCACCGCCACTACTATTGCTGCATCAGTGATTTTTCTGTCCGGCTGTGCATACAACACCTCACCGTATGGTGTTTCAGTGAAAAACGTAGAGACAATCAAGCTTAGTAGCATAAAACCCATTTCAGTGGCGAAGTTTCAATCCACCAAACCTGGCTTATCGAAAATTACATGTCGCGCATCTGGTCCAGTCACAGTTACTCCAAGTTTTGAAGCTTATATCGAAAGTGCATTTATTGACGAATTAAAACTCGCGGGGGTATATAGCGAGAGCTCACCACTTGTTGTTACAGGCAAGCTTGAAGGTGTTGACTTTA
>JAVKMA010000266.1:0-2137 GCA_031538685.1 Burkholderiaceae bacterium
CGAATTATTTTAGCCACCAACGTGGCGGAAACTTCAATTACCTTACCCGGAATCCGCTACGTCATTGATTCAGGACTGGCACGAATCAAACGCTATAGCTATCGCAACAAAATCGTGCAGTTACTGATCGAACCCATTGCACAATCATCAGCGCGTCAACGTGCCGGTCGTGCTGGTCGGGTGTCGGCAGGGGTTTGCGTGCGGCTTTACAGCGAACTTGATTTCAATGGACGCCCCGAATTCATGACGCCCGAGTTACTGCGTTCGTCTTTAGCCGGCGTTATTTTGCAAATGCAGGCTTTGTCACTGGGGCATATTGACGATTTCCCTTTGCTTGATAAACCCAACTCACGTGCGATTAGCGACGGTTATCAATTGCTCCACGAATTAGAAGCGATTGACGATCAACAACAGCTCACCAAAATTGGACAACAACTGGCCCACTTGCCACTCGATCCACGTTTGGCGCGAATACTGTTGGCCGCGCATCACCATCACTGCCTGACTGAAATGCTTATTGTTTGCAGCGCTTTATCTGTTGAAGATATTCGTGATCGCCCCAAAGAAGCACAAGCCGAGGCCGATCAGGCGCATTTAGTTTTTCAAGATATGCAATCGGAATTTGTCAGCTTGATTCGGGTTTGGGAATGGGTCAACAAAGCCTATGAAAAAAGAGCGACACAAAAAAAATTCGCCGAACAAATGCGCGGCCAGTTTTTGTCATTACGTCGCTGGCGCGAATGGCAAGAGGTCCATCAACAGTTGCTCGCCTTGTGCACCGATCGCAATTGGACGGTCAATTCACAACCCGCGTCATATGAACAAATTCACACCGCATTGTTAACCGGTTATTTGGGCAATTTAGGTTGCAAGCTTTTAGAGTCCACGCAATACATGGGTGCGCGTCAAATAAAATTTGATTTATGGCCCGGCAGTCAATTAAAAAAGAAAGCCAAACGTTGGATTGTGGTAGGGGAATTGCGTCAAACCACGCGTCTATACGGCATTATGATTGCCAATATCGAATTGCCTTGGGTCGAACGTGTCGCCGCACATTTAATTAAACATCATTGGCAAAATCCACGTTGGGACGGCACGCGCGTGCGCTGCGACGAATCAGCATCCTTGTATGGTCTGTTGATTTATCAAGGTCGGCGTGTCGATTATCAAAAGATTGATTTTGCTAAATCACGCAAAATTTTTATTGAAGACGCACTGGTCGATCAAGCACAGCACTTTGATTTACCGTGTTTAAAACACAACGTTGACATCATTACCGAGATTCAAGCCTTAGAACAAAAGCGGCGGCGCCCCGATGTTTTAATTGATCCGCAATTGATCGCGGCGTTTTATGCTGAAAAACTGTCACCTGAAATTTGTGATTTACCCAGCTTGGCGCATTGGCATCGACACGCCAGCGTTGAAGCGCGCGCAAAATTGCAACTGGTCAAAGAAGATTTGATGCGACATCAAGCGCATGGTGTGTCGGCCGAACGCTATCCCAAAGAATGGATTAGCAACCAGCAATCGCTAACGCTCAACTACCATTTTGAACCCGGCAGCGTACGCGATGGCGTAACTTTAACTTTGCCTTTGTCCCTGCTACAGCACATTGACGAAGCGCAGTGTCAGTGGTTAGTTTTAGGAATGCGCGTTGAAAAAGTGCAATTGTTGTTGAAATCATTACCGCAAAAACTTCGTCGTCACTGTATTCCCTTGACCGAATTCGCGCAAAAATTTGTCGACCACCACACCTCACCCAATGGCGCACTACTTTCCGCGCTAATCACCTATATCCGTAGCGAAACTACGGTGATTGTCCAAGCTCACGATTTTAAAATCGAAACCTTGCCTGCGCATTTGTTGATGAATTTCAAATTGATCGATGAACATGGACGGCAATTAGATTTGTCACGAAATTTATCGGCCTTGCAACAGGAATACGGCAATGCGGCGAAATCTTTGCTAACGCAACTGCTCACCCAACACCAAGAAACACAAGATCAACAAGCCGTCCAAGTCAATGCGGCGGACCTCGCCGTAACAACCAAGGCATCTAACATTGCACCTTCGTATTCCCCAACATCATCATCAAGTCCCTCTAAAAATTGGAGCTTTGGCACCATCGCGCCAACGC
>JAVKMA010000267.1:0-4716 GCA_031538685.1 Burkholderiaceae bacterium
AGGCGGTATCATGACAAGACTGATGGCAAAATTTGTTCGACTTTTGCGGCCTCGGTCTATTTCATCGCGGGGATATTCAAAACCAGGGCAACCGGCATCCCGACCCCTATCGATGTGGCCAGGCGACTAGTCAAAGACGCCGATAGCGTGATTTGTTTACAAGTACGGGGCAGTTAATGGCCGATTGGTTCAATAATTTTTTAACGTGGTTACGCGATAACTCGGGAATTAGTGTTTCTATACTGATTTCTAGCGTCGTTGTGGGGCTACGCGCTCTGCGCGAAAAAACCTCGCTGACGGCCGCCCTGATTGATATTGTGATTGCGGGTTTTGCCGCCCCTACTGTGGTCTGGATTTTGTGGCGTGACGCACCATTTTTCGTCTACGGATTGATCTCGGCCGTGGTCGCCCGATGGCCAGAATTGGTACGAGCGTTTTTTTCAGCGATGAGTAAAAAATAATGGCTCATTCTAGCGTTAGCAAAGACAAATTAAAACGGCTATATGTTCAGGGCCTGACTCTGGCGGAAGCCGCGCGATCCGTTGGGATGGGCTACAACAGCGCGCGCGGGATCAAGTCCCGGGCCAAAGCCTCTGGCGACGATTGGGATATTGCCCACGCAGCGCGGATACACAGTAGCGCCGGTACCGATAACCAAATCTCGATCTTGCTGACCGAGTTTTACAGCCAATTTCAGGCGACGATAAATGCGCTTAAAGAAGACAAGCGCATTAAGCCTTTGGAGCGCGCGACGGCCCTGGCCAGCTTAATGGACTCTTTCTCTAAAATCACCAAAGCGGCTAGGATGAGCGATCCCAAGGCCGCTCAATACGCAATCGCGCTGGACGTTACCACCGCGCTGGGCGAATTCATCAAAAACCGCTACCCCGATATCGCAAAAACATTTTTTGATGCGATTAACGAGTTTGGGCCCGAGCTCACACGCTTATTTGCGAAGAATTAAGCTGTGAATGCGCCCCGCCAATCCATTACTCAAAAGCAATTTCTAGACGGGCTAGCGGCCTATGCGGCCGCACAAATTGAAGTCTTGGATCGGGAGTGCGTGGGTTTTAGCACGGATACTAAGGAACAAGCCAAACGGGTTAAACAAGCGCAAAGCGATTTTGCCTATTTTTCCCGCACTTATTTCCCGCACTACGTCAAGAGCGATGCTAGCGCCTTCCACCAGTGGGTATTTGAGACGCTGCCAACCAAATTAGGCACGGGTACGAAGTTAAAAATATCGGCCCCACGTGGCGAGGCAAAAAGCACCCTCGTCACCCGCCTACTGTGTTTGTGGTGCGTGGTCACTGATCGCAAGCACTATATGCCCATCATCATGGACGCCTTTGATCAGGCCGCCCAAATGCTCGAGTCCATTAAGGTCGAGCTAGACAGCAACCCACGCCTCTTAAGCGACTTCCCAAAAGCAACTGGGCAAGGGCGAGTATGGAACGCCGGAGTAATCGTCACGGCCAACAACATCAAAATTCAAGCGTACGGCAGTGGTAAACGGATGCGCGGAGCGACCCACGGGCCTTACCGGCCCGATCTCGTTTTTTTAGACGATATCGAAAACGATGAAAATGTCCGTTCTAAAGAACAGCGTGATAAATTAGACGGCTGGCTCAAAAAAGTAGTGCTTCCCTTAGGGCCGCCGGATGGGTCTATGGACGTGATTTATTTATCCACTGTTTTGCATTACGACAGCGTGGCCAACCGTACCCACCGGCTGCCGACATGGCAATCGGTCAAGTTCAAGGCGATTATTCAATGGCCAAACCGCATGGACCTATGGGATAAGTGGGAGGAGTTTTTGGTTAATCTTGGCCCAGAGGCCGCGAGTGATTTTTATAAAGGACATAAGGGCCAGATGGACGCAGGGGCGATCGTCAGTTGGCCCTCGCAGCGGCCATTAGTTCGTCTGATGTCCATCCGCGCTGACGACCATCGCGCTTTTGAGCACGAATATCAAAATGACCCGTCCAACGATGACAGCGCTCCATTCAAACAAATCACTTTCTGGGTACACCAAGAAAATGACTGGGTGTTTTACGGAGCGTGCGATCCCTCGCTGGGAAAATCTAACAAAAGCCGTGACCCCAGCGCTATTTTGGTTGGCGGCTGGAGCCGCGCACGTGGGGTGTTATCGGTAGTCGAGTCCAAGATTGCGCGGATGTTGCCTACCCTTCAAATCTAGACCATTATTGCCCTTCAACGGGAATATAAATGTGTTCTATGGGGTGTTGAAAGCGTGCAATTTCAAGAGTTTTTCCGTACCGAACTCATCAAAACGGCGGCACAGCGAGGTATTCCGGTACCCGCGCGTGCGATTCTTTCCGCTACTGAAAAAGAGTTGCGGATATTGAGCCTGCAGCCCTATGTCACCAATGCGCAAATCCAGCTACACCAAAGCCAAGCGGTACTTGTCGAACAATTACGCCATTGGCCCGAGTCCGATCACGACGACGGACCGGACGCCTTAAATATGTTGTGGATGTTGGCCAGCACCAGTACGGCGGGCATTCCAAAAATTATCTCTGGCCCACGGCCATATTCCAACGGGTTCACGGGGGCACATCAATATGGCAACAACTAATACCGTCACTGCAATGGTGGCTAAACTAAAAGCGGCATTGCAAAAGCAAAGTACCGCGCCACAGGTACATGATTTTGGTTTTTTTAACGCCCTGTCTGCGCTACCTAATCCTGACCCAATCCTGCGCAATATCGGACAAGCTGATTTGGTATACACCAGCATCATGGCCGACGCGCATGTTTCCGGTGAAATTCGATCGATACGCGGGGAGTTTCGGCGCATGAAATATCGTGTATTGGCCGCGAGTGATGATTCGCGCGCCATCGCCGCTAAAGAATTGTGCATCGAGTGGATGGCCCGCTATCAACCTAATAAAACAGCCGATTGGCAAGAGGTGATGTGGCAGATGATGTCGGCTATCTTTACTGGGTACAAAATTCATTACCTAGACTGGCGGCCTGATAGCGGCATGGGGCGGGTATGGCTACCCGCACGCATCATGGACTTTCCGAATAGGCGCTTCCATTTTGACGGCGAGGCCAACTTATTTATTAGGAGCCAGAGTAATCCAGCGGGGGCCAGAGCGGATGACACTCAGTTTATTGTCTCGCGGCACGCGGGTAGTTTGGTCAATCCCTATGGCCAGTCCTTATTGTCTTCGTGTTTTTGGCCCTGGACATTCAAAACCGGTGGCTGGCGCTTATTTTCCCAATACTGCGAGCGCTACGGCCTTCCTTGGCCAATTGCTCGCTACCCGCGCGGCACACAGGATGATGACATTAATTTGTTAGGTGACGCGATTCGCGCCATGATTTCTCATGGATACGCGGTAGTTGAGGAAGGCACCGCCGTCGATATCATCGAAACCAAATCAACCGGCGGAGGGCTCCCGCAGGAGAGTATGATTGACCGGGCGAACCGAGAAATGAGCAAGGCCTTGACCGGCCAAAGCCAAAACGCAGAATTACATACAGTAGGCGCGCGCTCCTCGGGTGAGGTCGCACAAAAACGCCAGTCTTCGATTAACGATAGCGATCGTGATATTGCGGCCGCCTCGTTTAATCGGATTTTTGCGCTAATTACCTTATTTAACTTTGGGCCGGATATCGCTGCACCAATTCTAGATTTTTATTCAGATGAAAAAGAAGGTAAAGATCGCGCTGAGGTCTATCGTTTTGCCGTAGAAATTGGCGCGGCGCCTAGTAAGCACGCATTTTTGCAGGAGATGGGCATCCCACAAGCCCAGAATGAGGCCGATACATTGGCATTATCCCCTACAAAACCAACACTAAAAAACCATAATTTAGCTTTTTCTAAAGCCGAAAATACGGGTGATTTACCGCTGGGGATGGACGCGCGGGTTGCTTTGGCAATTGAAGCGGCCGATTTTTTAATCGAGCGCGATGTAATTGACCCTTTTAAGCAAGCGCTGGACGCCGCAATCGAGGCGGGTAGGCCGATAGACCAGTTTTTACAAGAGTTCTCAAAAACTGCTGGGGGTATTGAGCTCTCCGCACTGCGCGATTTGACCGCACAAGCATTATTGTGGTCTTCCGCGGATGGGGCTGCCGGAAATACTAAAAAATGAGTGCGGCGGCCTATGCTTCTTTTAAAGTCCAGGCTAAAGAGGCTATTGACTTTTTAAAGTCTAAAAAGGCCGTAGGTTCGGGCGCTTGGAACGAGCTATCAGCGCAGGCGCACGTGCGGTCCTTCGCGGTATCGGGGGCCGGCGCCGATATTGCCGCTGAAATCCATGCGGCCCTCTCAAAAATCCAACAAATGGGCGGCACACTGGCCGACTTTCGGCGTGACTTTGATTCGATAGTCCAAAAACATGGCTGGACGTACAACGGTAAGCGGGGCTGGCGTACAGCGCTGATTTACGACCAAAATATGCGCGCGTCCGCAATGGCCGGAAAGTGGAAAAAGATACAAGCGGGGAGGGAACAATACCCCTTTTTACGCTACCGCGCGGTGATGGACGGGCGCACTCGCCAACAACATCGCGCCTGGAATGGATTGGTGTACCCCGTAGATCATTCTTTTTGGAACACCCATTATCCGCCCAATGGGTTCCGCTGCCGCTGTGATGTGCAACAACTATCGCAGAGCGAGTTAGACGAGCGGTCCTTAAAAGTCTCACCTCAAACCGAAATCATTAGTACCGAGCGCGCCGG
>JAVKMA010000268.1:0-4571 GCA_031538685.1 Burkholderiaceae bacterium
CACAAAGCAATTTCAATAAAAACGGTAGCGTAGATACCGCCAAAGTTCAGGCAGCTCAAACCAATTACCAAAATAATTTAGGGGTCACAAAATGAAGTCAATAATCAAATCAAAACGCAACTTGACCATTTCAGGTCTTG
Organism: Burkholderiaceae bacterium; assembly: GCA_031538685.1. Classification (GTDB taxonomy): domain Bacteria; phylum Pseudomonadota; class Gammaproteobacteria; order Burkholderiales; family Burkholderiaceae; genus JAVKLU01. The sequence continues at coordinate 141 of JAVKMA010000268.1, forward strand.
CCTTATTGGCTCTGGGTGGTGTCAACTATTTGTATGCCGCAGCTGATCAGGCGACAATTTTCAGTTCGTCAGAGGCCTACCCCACATCGGGCACGCAAGTAGTCTACGCACAGTCCACCACGGGTGGTCATCAGGTTGGCGTATTCAAAAACGCTTGGTATTTGGGTGCTGGCGTACTGCCCTTGTTCTACCCCAATGGCAACGGTTGGACACAAGTAGGCAATACCGTCCTGGTGACCAATCTGGCGGACGCGACAGGCACAAGCGTTCCCGCGCCCATGTGGCATGAAAAGGGGGCTTATGGCGGCGGTAGTTTGGTAAGTTACAACAATGCTTGTTACAAAGCCAAGTGGTGGACCAATGATGCCGTCTCCAGTAACACATGGGAGAGTGTCTATTGTCCCGTTGGCACATCCGTACCCAATCCTTTGGTGAATTTGAGCGCTGTCGCTGTCGCCCCCATTGCCGCACCCGCACCTTCGGGCAGCAACAACAACACGAGCACGGTCACCCCGACAGCGCCAACACCTAGTGCGTCACCCACAGCCGCCAATCCGGTTTGGAGCACTTCGGGCGTGTATCTGGCAGGCAGCGTGGTTCAATACGACAGTCTTTGCTACAAGGCAAAATGGTGGACTTCGGACAATACGCCAAAACGCAAAAACCAACTCACCAATGAATGGGACTCTCCTTGGTCTGAACTGACCGGGTGCCCTTCTGGCGCATCATTGCCAGCCAACTCCACAGTTGGTCAGACGGCCAGTAGCGCCAACACTGATCCCGCTCAGACTGCGGCAACCCAAAATACGACGCCTCAAACCAGCACAGCTGCCGCTGCCGCGGCCACGAGCACAACCGTCAGTGTTGCAATTCCACCAGTGATTCCCACCGCACCGGCAAGCAACCCATCGAACGCAGTCACCACTGCGGCCCCCACTGTATTACCAAGTACGGGTTATGGTTTCTTGCGTCAAGTGAAAACCGAAGATTGGGATTGGCTATTCCCCATGCGCTCGGGCAAATACCACGCACAAGGGGGCGATCGCAACACACCGCCTTTTGCAAAGGTCGATGGCAGCACAGACACTTTCTCGCTAGATGCGTTCAAGCGTGCGGTTTTGCAATACAACACATGGGCCAAGCAAAACAACTACAAACAATTCCTCAATGAAGGCAGCACAGAACAGCAAGCGCAGGAGTTTTTGGTGTTTTGGGCAAAATCAGCGCGTGAAACATCCGGATCATGGAGCAACGCGCCCGCCCCTTGGATCACCCGTGAGACCTTCAGCGCAGGCGCAGAAACGATGGATGTCTGGCGTGGGGCCTTGTATTGGGTCGAAGAAGTGGGTTACACCACCAGTTCAACGACCGGAGTGAGCGCTGCCATCAACTATGTGGACAGTGGCTCAAGCGATTACCCGCCATCTGCAGGCCGCTCTTACTATGGCCGCGGCCCTATTCAACTGTCTTGGAACTACAACTACGGCGCGTTTTCGCATTGGATGTACGACAACAACTTGTTCCGTACCGCTACAGATGCCGCCGGTCGCTGCAAAATCGACTCGCGCAACAAGTTGCTTGATTTCCCGAACTTGGTGGCCGATTGCGGTGACATTTCCATGATGTCAGCGATTTGGTTTTGGCAAACCCCTCAAGGCGCAAAACCCTCGTCGCACGATGTGATTTTCGGCGATGTCACCAATGTCTCAGTAAACACACAAGACCGGGGCTTGCCAAAAACCAACAATGGCTATGTTCCCAAGGTGGCCAGCGGCAACACTTCCGATATTGAAGTTTTCGCCTACCGCGTCGGCACAGTCATCAACATTGTTAATGGTGGTTTGGAGTGCAACAAAGCGGCCAAATGGCACAACGGGCCTTTGCAGCGCGTGTCCTACTACAACGCCTTTGCAGCTTACTTCAACGACAAGTACAAGGTCGCCGCCCCACGCATTCCTGAAGCAAGCAATGTTTGGACGACTGTCGTCAGCGACGCCTCGCCTGTCAAACTTCAGAGTGCGACCTGCTACAACCAGAAGTCGTATTACGGTTGGTAATTTTCGCAGATGCCATGCAGGCATGGCCTGTTTCTGTAGGGATGCCCGTCATATTCGTGTGACGGGCCTTTTTTTGAAATCGAACACGACATAAATGGACTTTGGCTCTCTAGATCCGTTTATTCGTAAAAGAAAAAGTATCTGAATCGATACCGACCATCTGATTGATGGTTTAAATGGCAAATTGAATTTTGTCTAAACCTAATTGCCGCATATTGTCTTGGTACAAAAGCCAATCAAAATGGGGGCCTGGATCGGTCTTGCGTAGCGGTGCAATATGTTGATGACCTGTAATCGCGCGAATCGGACAGCGACTGACAATCTGTTGCGTCAAGAACAATAGACTATCATATTGCGCGACCTCAAAAGGCAATTCGTCAGTCCCTTCAAGCTCTATCCCAATGGAAAAGTCATTACAGTTATCGCGGCCTTCAAACTGCGAAACGCCAGCGTGCCAGGCACGCTGATTTAGCCCCACGTACTGCGTCACAAGACCCGTGCGTTGAATCAAAAAATGTGACGATACGCGGACACCGCTCAAACTGCGAAAACGAGCGTCAGTACTGCAATTCAAAGTATTAGTAAACAATTGATCGATGTAGGGCGCGCCAAATTCTGGGCCACCCTCTGCGGCGGCAGGCAAACTGATGTTGTGGATTACCAATAAATCAATGACGTTCGGCGCCGGACGTGCGTTGAAATTGGGGCTAACTAACTGGCGACAACGCGGGAGCCAAGCGTCGTCAAGCGATGGATTGGCGCAATCAGTCACTGTGCGCTTGCGAACAATACGGTTTGTTATTGCGATACACAGCGTCCAAGCTTGGCACCATCACTTGGCATTTGGCGCACGCAACCAAAGCCTGTGCGGGCGCAGCATTCGGTGTTTGTGTTGATTTTTTTTGTAAATCCAGCATTGTCTGTTCCAAAAGACGACGAAACCATCGACGTGCCAAATACAGTACCGCAATGGCCAGAATTAAAAAAAGTATGACTCTCATTCTCTAAGCTCCTGTTAACTGAATTTACCTATTCACCCGAACTCAATCTGCGTTTTAATCACGACCGATGGACGCGGTTTGATGCAACTCTTCCAATAAGGCCAGGGCGATCGAACCAGGTAAACGATAGGGGTCTAGCGTTGTCGTTGGCGAATATTTCAACACCATACTGGTATTGATTTTGCTTAGATTCACATGCCCCATCGTCCAATAACCAAAATGACGTTCGGTGATTTCTTCATAACGCAAAATAATCGGATCAGAATGACGTGGATCGTTGAGGATGCGCTTGTACAGCACATTCACGGCATCACGCCCACCTTCAAGAACTTGCATAAAGTAACTGCCACAACCACACAAAACGCCTGTAACACCATGTTCAGCGTTATAGCCGCGTGATTTTTCCAAAATATTATTAATAGTTTCAACACTTGCATCTTGCGATCGACTCGCATAAATCAGGCGGATTAAAGTCATTATTATTTGGGAATTAAAGATAAAAATTCACGTCGCAAATTAGCGTTTTTTAAGAAACTGCCTCGCATCACCGAGTTAATCATTTTACTGTCCATGTCACGCACGCCGCGCCAGCTCATGCAATAGTGCGTCGCCTCCATCACAATCGCCAAACCATCGGGCTGTGTTTTATTTTGAATCAAATTTGCCAATTGCACCACGGCTTCTTCTTGAATTTGTGGACGCGACATGATCCACTCGGTTAAGCGTGCGTATTTGGATAGACCAATCACATTAGTGTGTTGATTGGGCATAACACCAACCCACACCTTACCAATCACCGGACAAAAATGATGTGAACACGCGCTGCGCACAGTGATTGGCCCGACGATCATAAGTTCACCCAAATGTTCCGCGTTGGGGAATTCCGTCACATTGGGTTGCGCCACATAACGTCCGTGAAATACTTCTTGCAAATACATTTTGGCCACGCGCCGCGCCGTGTCTTGCGTGTTGTGATCATTGCTCGTGTCGATCACCAAGCTGCGCAACACGTCACGCATACCTGAAGCGACTTCGTCAAGAAGTTGATCCAACTCCCCAGGTTCAATAAATTCTGCGATATTGTCGTTGGCGTGATAGCGTTTTCCGGCTTGTTCAATCCGCAAGCGAATGCGATTAGCAACGGTTTGATCCGTATTCATAAGTGGTATCAAATAGATTTATAAAACATGATTTTAGGGCGACTCATCAATTCGCGCGATTAAATCAATATAAGGACTAAGGTTTTCAATCGCAGCGCGCTCCTCTAATAGTGACGCGTTCTTTCAATAGCGATGCCTAAATAAAACCAAAGCACAACCAAAACACAACCAAAGCAAAACTACGATTTTCGTTTTTGCTTCCAAAACCTCATC
>JAVKMA010000269.1:0-3332 GCA_031538685.1 Burkholderiaceae bacterium
CCCTTGTAGCAAGAAGCACAACAGTCTCATGCAAGTTGTGTGGCTGGTCTTGACCAGTTTGAGATTTCTTTTTACGACCCGCTTGTGGGATTCAATCCCGCAGGCTGGGATTGATCTCCAAGCATTTTTTCTTGGAGGTATGTGTGATGACAAATATGACATTTGCAGTAACTTACTATCAACACTTGGTTGACTCTGGATGCGATAAAGAAACTGCCGCTAAGGTAGTGACTTCGTTGGGTTTGGAAATTGATACTAGGATTGACAGTAAATTCAAGGCCTTTGAGGCGAAGTTAGACGCCATTGAAACTAAGTTTGAGGCGAAGTTCGATGCCATTGATATCAAATTTGATGCCATTGAAACTAAGTTTGATGCAAAGTTCGATGCTTTAGGTTCGAAGATCACGACTATGCAATGGATGATGGGCGTGATGTTTACCTTACTGGTCTTGATTAATGCAGGTTCGTTTCTGTTTAAGCACTAAATTGCACTAATCCCTTTTACGGGAGAAGTGTTTCTTAATCCACCTTGTGGGCTTCAACTCCCGCAAGGGCGTGATGTCTACAGGTTTTTGTGTGTCCCACTGGGAGTTCAATTCTCCCTTTGGGGTGAGTTGAGCTCCCTTTTTTTATTTTTTTTAAGGAGCTTTACCATGCAAAACACAACTCAATCTACTCAAGTTAAATTTTTCGACTTCGTTACAACTGGCGTTGGTTACATTAATGATTTACGTGTAATCAGCAAACAAGGCGGTCTTGCTTGCAAGATCACTGCGTTAGTCGGTGATGCAAATGCTGAGCCACAAGATAAATATCGCTTTTTACAGTTAAATGTCACTGGCAAATTAGCCAATGCACAAATGGCTGTGGTGAAAAAAGCGATGGATGCTGGTAAAAGAATTTTCGTGAGTTTCTCTGTGGGCGAACTTCGTCCACATGAGTTCACTTACGAAAAAGGCGAAAAAGCAGGGCAAAAGGGTTTGTCTCTAAAAGGCCGCCTGATTAAACTGAATTACGCCAAGGCAGACAAAGATGTAATCGATCTGCCTACCATCGCCTCTTTGGCTCCTTCTGCACCAGTTGAACAAGGTACGCAATTAGTTGAAAAACCAGTTGATACCGAAGTTCCAGCGACACCTCCAGCAGTTGAACAAACTGCTGTGGTGCTGGTTGAAAATGAAGAAGAAACTTTCGTTTGATGGGTATGACGTCACAAGCTCAAATCACCAGGGGATTCGTCCCTTGGTGATTTGTAGTTTTCTTTAACTTGTGGGATACTAGGTCCATAAGGCTATTTAGTTATCCTGCTTCATTCGGAGTTACTTATGTCAAAACAAGCACTGACTTATTACAAGTATTTACGTGACCAAGGCGTGCCAGAAGAATTAGCCGCTAAAGTTGCAATGGAACACGAGTCTTCTGTTGAAGACCGGATCGAGAGATCAGTTGGACCCTTGCGTTCAGAAATGAGTTCGATTCGTTTGGAGATTCGTCATCAACTTTACTGGTTACTGGGCATCATCATTACCAGTAATGCTGCTTTCACCTACATCGCCAAGCATCTATAGGCGATTTCAATCTGCCTAACATTGAGTTAGGTTTCTTAACCCTCGCGGGATACGCTAATCCCGCATGGGCATTGGTGTATCCCGCGTTTTTTTGGAGATACATCATGTCAACAATCCGTTTAGAAGGTGTTTTAAGTACGAAGCAAATCAAAATTCGTAATTCTTAAAGCGACCTCAAGACGTTTACGTAAAGAGAAAACCTCATCATCTTTTCCTTTAATTACTCAAACAGAGGTGATATCTTGGCGAGCACCTCGTCCATCAAGGCTGTTGGCAAGGCCTCTACACGCCGAGCATGGCGCTCACTTAAGTCCAAAACGCGCGGTTGATCACAGCGTACAACCCCCGTCGTTTTAATGCCCGCCAAAGGAACAGCAAAGCCAATGCGCCGCGCAAAATCGCCACCGTTCGTAATTGGGCATATGACAGGTAATTGTGTGGCTTGGTTGAATACTGTAGGCGAAACAATCAAGACTGGGCGATCACCTTGTTGCTCTCGTCCTTTGGTTGGATCGAGTGATACCATGTAAATATCACCACGCTTCATATCCGCTCCCGCCCAACGGCTGGAGCATCGATCCATTCACGCTCTGACAGAGGCTGCGGCTGCGTATAGTCAGAAGCAGCTAGCAACTCTTCCAGTGTGTAACGAGGCCGAGATGTGGGCTGTGGGTCAACCATCAACCGACCACTATCCACCGTGATGCTCACCATCACGCCAGGCCGTAATTGCAGCAAATTGAGACAAGCAGGCGGGACAGCCATCATGACAGATCCTCCGACTTTGCGTAGGCAAGTTGTGTGCGCTTCCATGTTCAGACCTTTCATTTATTGTTATATTTTAAGTATAACTAAAAAACAAGCCATAAATAGCTTTATTCTTCAAACAAAAATTTGACTTGCAAACCTAAATAATTTGAGGTTAGAATTGAGCCATCTAGCCTAGAAATGGGTGAGGCGATGCCCCAGAAAGCCAACCAAAGGCAATAATAAAGTGCGCAAACCCTCGTCAGCTTGAGTCTACCATAGCCTTCTGACTCCATCTTTGGAACCGAAGTACCCCTTAAGGGTTCCTAAAAATTCAAACTATTTTTTATTGAAGTTTTTACGGAGGGTGTCAAATGAAGTTCGACAATAGCAGCAAATTCTTTTGGTTTCTCGTGGCCAGCCTGGCCTTTTTTTCTATCGTTGGCACAGTTGGTCTGATCTTTGGATTTGTTGCAAGTGCCATCCTTACCCTTTTATACAAATTAAGTGATAGCTTCGTTGCCGATGCTATTGAGGAGGGAAAGCGGCCACAGAGATCAGTTCTTCATCAAGAGTTATTTAATCATGATTGGGCGTCATTCTATGATCCTTCGGATCCAGCAAAACCAGAATACGAATCTCTAGATTTCACCGATCCAGCGAAGCCTGAATATAATTTCTGGGAATCGTCATGTGTTGAGCACTAAGTTCAAAAAGTCTAGTTGCATATCAGTACCATCCCGTTGTTACCCTCGCCCCTTAACGCGGCTTACGTCGCGTTCGTTATGAGGGATTTTCCGCTATTTATAGAAGTGCTCTTACACAAATTATTGGAGTTAAAAATGAATAAAACATTCCTAGTCGTTGTAATTGCAGGATTTTTAGCTATCTTGGCGGCTCATGGCCAAGATGTCAATCAAGCACAATTAATCCAGCAACAGATTTTAGAAAAAATAAGACAGGCGTATGAGCAAGATTCTTCCGCTCCGAAAGAAGATTCATCAAAGAAAGTGAGCG
>JAVKMA010000270.1:0-3176 GCA_031538685.1 Burkholderiaceae bacterium
GCCCCCAAGCTCTCGCTCTTGTCCGCGCTCCTGACCGTGGCATTCACCGCCTTGCCATTACTATCTATCCCTAGCTCTTGTGTGCTGTCGGTCTTGATTCCACCTATCGTCAGTTGTGCCCCGCTAATCCCGCTGCCGGTTATGCTTTGCGTCTTTCCACCATCCGTTCCGACTCCCGCTCCACCACCCTTTTGGCTACCCACTCCCGCATTTACCGAATAACTCGTGCCTTCGTAGCGGACTTCGTTCTGTATCTCCTTCTGGCTAAGCTTGCTCGTCGTCAAGCTATTTTGCTTGTCTTGCACCGCCTTCTCCGTACTCGCAATCACCGCACCCTCTAAGCTGGTTTTGCCATTAACCGCTATCTGAAATCCACCATCCCCCGCCTTAATACCACTCGTGTTTTGCGTGCTCCGATACGTACTGCTAATGTCCGTTGCCCCTTTACTTATTCCACCACCCGTCGGCATGCCACCACCGTTCCATCCCACCGTCACGCCGCTATTACTCCCGTGTTGTTCGTATGTACTGCTGTTTTGTACGCTACTCGCTGTTAGCTTGCCCCCTATATCCGCAACCACTTGTTCCCCACTGATTTGACCTCCCGTAACCGTTACGTCACCTCCGGTTTTAAGCGTCAATTTCTTACCCACATTCAAGCTCGCTTCACTATATTGCGTATTCCCCGAATCGGTCCTGTTATCGCTTTGATTAACCCCCACGCTACCCGTTCCGGTCGTGCTAAGACTGGCCGATTGGGTTTGGCTACTGCTGGTGCTGCCGCTACTGCTGCTGTTTTTGGCCGCCGTAATGTTCACCCCATCTTGCACCTCCACATCCGCTTCGCCGCCGATAGTGACACTAGATCCCGTGATATTCAAATTACTCTGCCCTCTCGCACCTCCTGCTACCTTAATCTTGGCATTGCCCGCTATGTTCAATCGACTGCCCTGATTCGTACTCGTCGTCGTTTGAGTCTGTGTACGCTCACTCGTTACACTGGCACTCACATCGCCAGTAAACCCCGCCGTCGCAGTTGAGGCCCCAGCCCCAGCAACCGTCTGGGCAAAGGCGAGCGCAACTAAACAATACAACTTCTTGTTGGAGTGATGCAAAAACCTGGAATCAATGTATTTATCCTTATTCATCCTGTGTTTACTTGGCAGTCGTATTTCTTATCTTCTTCAAATCTAAAACCAACAATAACCCCCGAATTAGGTTCGTATTCATAGAATCTTCTACATCCCCCTTCCCCATACCACTTGTACTCATTTTCAATATTTCCATTGGGTAGAGTAGTGGTTTTTATTACATCTTCTTTATTGTAATTTTGCCAACTTGGGGAATACATGTTGTCTCCAATTCTTCCTTGTCCATTACTCAGAAATCTTGCATGCCTCCCTTCTGGTGAAGTATCAGGAAAACCTTGTGCTATTATCATACATATCCAAACTACTACAAAGGATGAACTTAACAAATCAATCATCGCGACATCTCCTTCATGGTATTTAATTGATCATTCGTTGAATTTAGCTTAACTGTACTAGGTATTTCAGATGGCGGTGGAGGTTCTATTTTATATGTTTGACTACTATTAACCAACCAAGAGAGACTTGGGTCATTCATTGTCGCAGGGATTGCGATCAAAGCTGATGCAGGCATTGTCCAGATATTATTCCAATCCGTGTGTCGTAAAACAGGAGTTTCCCCGTTGAACAACCAATCGTGAAATCCTGCTGTGGCGTTTATAAAAGGAACCGTATTTAAAGCCTTGCTACACGCAGTTCCTTGTGAGCAGGTGTGTGAAGTGTCGTTATCTCCCACTACATTCATTCCTCGATCGACAGGCAGTTGTTGACCTGTCTTTGAGTCTGGTTCATACGTCGAATTACCCGTCGAACTGCCATTTCGATTGTCTCCTGGTCTTGCGTCGGCAGCATAACCTGTAGCGGCGCGGTATATCTCTGATGTCGTACTTATTACGGCCGCCGTCACCGCGGCACGCTCGCAGCCCACCCCGGTCATCTCTCCTGTCGCACATCCTACCGTAGCTTGCGTTCCCACTGCACCAGCTCCAGTACCGGCTGTTGCAGCACCTACACTTGCGGTTGCCATCGCCGCTAATGTCGCCTTTATGCTCTCCTCTTTCCCCAATTGCTTAAAGGTTGCCTCAAGATTACCTCCGTTATTGATCAAACTGACCGACGCCTGCGCAACCAAAGAACTGAACCCTGCGTTAATCGCGGCGGCACCCACTGCATTTGTCACTCCTACCAATCCTGCTCCCATTCCACTCGTCGCAGCCGCGACTGCAATTGATATGATCGCAGCTCCCTTTGGACTTAAGCCTTCCTGACTGTAGTCCCAATTCTTGCTTGCCTCGTCTATTTTTGACCATTCGATCTTATCGGCATATTTAGGATTGTTTTGGAGTTCCCCTATCCACCCCATCCCAGATTGTTTCGCCAACTCATTCAATTTGTCCTTGCTTGATATCTGCGCCACGATATGTTTGGCCTCTATATTCACCTCCCCCGTCATCTTCACCGTATTGGTCGTCTCGGTATTGTGTCCGCTTCCCGCATTGCTTTGCCACATCAACGAATCACTTTTTTTCTCAAGGCTACTGAAATCAATCTCTTTTACCGTCAACAAATTTACCGTTCCATTTTTGGCAGAAAGTTCAATCTTGCCCGATGCCCCATCTTTATCTCGCGCAGTCAGCTGGCTACCCAGAAGAGTTACATTCCCTTGACTACTCGTCACACTGACATTGGCTCCGCTAAGTGCCGAGGTTTTAGCTAAATTCTGATAAGTAGTTTTTTTAGAACTACTCGACTCTTCTGCACCTATCCAATCGTGACTACTGCTCTTGGTCGCGCTAGCGCTGCTGTGCTCTTCTCGAACCTCGCTTACCACTACGCTGCCTCCCTTGGCTCGCACAACGGCTTTGCCATCGCCAGCATCAATGCTTGCTCCGGCTAAGACGATTTATCGTTTAAATTTAGGTGAATAAAAACCTTGTAATCGATAGCCACATTGATTTCGCCATTCTCCCAACGCGCCATTATCGTCAACCTCCAAGTAGGTTGGCTTAATAATTACTTTAACTCCATTTACTTCATCACCATTTTCATCTTGAAAAATAATAATTTCATTTTTTTTAAGAATTCCTA
>JAVKMA010000271.1:0-1561 GCA_031538685.1 Burkholderiaceae bacterium
ACCTGGCGCAAGATGGCAATTTTGCGCTGCACAGAGGGACCATCAAGGCCCGTGCCCGCACCCGTGCAGTCCTCAATGGCCAGACCAGTCAAACGACTCATAAGCAGCGAAGCTGCCGAAGTGTTGCCTATGCCCATCTCCCCCAGTAATAGCGCGTTTCCAGGTAGGTTTTTTAGCAATTGAAACCCGTTGGACAACGCTTGATCGAGCTGCGGGGCTGTCATGGCCGGTCTGTCAAGCGAGTCGGCGGTGCCTGGGGCAATCTTATTGATCACCAAGCCTGGTCTTGCTGAAAAATCGTGCCGAACGCCGCAATCCACCACGGTCAGGTCGATGCCGTGAAGACGCGCCAAAACGTTGACCGCAGCACCACCGGCCAAAAAGTTCTCTACCATTTGCCTCGTCACTTCACTGGGGTAGGCCGATACGCCGTGTGCGGCCAGGCCGTGATCACCCGCGAAAACCACCAGTTGCGGACTTTTAAGCTCTGGCGCCTCGCTGCCCAAGATAAGGCCCAAGCGCAGGGCTAGGCCTTCAATTTGCCCCAGCGAACCGACGGGCTTGGTCTTGTTGTCGAGCTGGTGCTGCAATCGTGCAGACAAGGTGGGCTGGGCGATGTCGTCAATGACTGGGATGGTGATGGGCATGAGTTACTCCGAATGGATAAGCGCGTCGAGCACAGCGCGGTCGATATGCTGTTCAAGAAAATGAGCCAGCCCATCGAGCATACTGTCCAGCGTCGGCACACAAACGCCGAAGAGCGCACGCACTACCTGCGGGTCTTCAAACAGACCATGCAGGTAACAGCCCAGTACGTTGCCCGAAGCGTTCTGCCAAGCCAAACCGGGTATGACTTGCCTAGCTATGTCGCCCTGGGCGACCATGGCTGGATGCTGAACGGTTTGTCCGTGGTGAATTTCATAGCCCACTGCACAGACCCCTGACAGTGCACACCAGACACCCTCCAAAACCTCAAAATGGGCCGTGGTGCGACGCACAGTCTTGCTTGCATTGAAAGTTGTCACCAGCGGTAGCAGACCCAAGCCAGGGGCGTTGCCATCAATACCCTCGGTATCGAGCAGTGCTTCGCCCAGCATTTGCAGTCCGCCGCAAATGCCCAGAACTGCTGCGCCCCGCCCTGCGTGATCGCCCACAGCCCGATCTAGCCCCTGCTCGCGCAGCCAAGCAAGGTCGGCGGCGGTGGATTTGGAGCCAGGCAGGATGATCCAGTCCGCGCCCACGCAGTCAGCAGGTGTTCGCGCCCACACCAGTCGAAGACCTGGCACATTTTTGAGCGTTTGAAATTCATCGAGATTACTGATGCGCGGGTAAGCGATGATGACCACAGTTCGTGTCACTGGTCCGCTCGCGCGGCTGCGTTCGTCCTGCGCGCCATCTTCTTCAGGTAAACCATGCTGGCGCCACATGGGCAGTGTGGCCACGGTCGACACACCGGTCAACTCTTGCAGCATTTCGGGCGCGGGGGCCAGCAGATGGGCATCACCCCGAAACTTGTTGAGCACAAATCCTTTGATCAGTGCGCGTTCGTCCTCGGGCAACA
>JAVKMA010000272.1:0-3221 GCA_031538685.1 Burkholderiaceae bacterium
ACTATTCTGCCGGGGCATGGTGGCGTATTAGATCGGATTGATGCTTGGATTCCGCTTTTAACATTTGCCGCCGCGTGTGATTCCTTATTTTGACACGGCGAATATTTTATTAATATTATTCAAAAATGCGTTCTATTACCGTTCTTGGCGCCACCGGATCAATTGGTGGATCAACGCTATCGCTGGTGGCGCAACACCCCGATCGATTTTTAATTTTTGCTCTTAGTGCGCATCAACAAATTGAAAAAATGGCGCGTTTATGCCAGCAATTTCAACCCCGAATTGTCTGCGTACAAAACCAATATCAAGTAAAAATACTGAAAGACTTACTGGGTTCTGCGTGCCCCGCTGTTGTTTATGGCGAAAACGGGTTGATTGAAATTGCATCGGACCCTTCTGCAGATACTGTTGTCGCGGCAATTGTTGGTGCCGCAGGACTCGCACCCACTCTCGCGGCAGCACGCGCAGGCAAAACCGTATTACTGGCAAATAAAGAAGCTTTAGTGGTTGCGGGGCCGCTTTTTATTGATGCGGTTAAAAATCACAATTGCACTTTGCTACCTATCGATAGCGAACATAACGCTCTACTGCAATGTCTTCCTAAAAATTTTAACGACGCGAACGCCGTCGAAGTCGACAGCCTATTACTTACCGCGTCGGGTGGACCTTTCTGGCGCAGAGAACACTCAACTTTTGATCGAATTAGCGTTGCCGAAGCGATTCATCATCCCAAGTGGACTATGGGACAAAAAATTTCGATAGATTCTGCGACCATGGTAAACAAAGGCCTTGAAGTCATTGAAGCGCACTGGCTTTTTAATATCCCGAGCACAAAAATAAAAGTCGTTATTCACCCACAAAGTATTATTCATTCAATTGTGAATTACTGCGATGGTTCTAGCTTGGCGCAAATGGGTGCGCCAGATATGAAAATTCCAATTTCTCACGTACTAGACTACCCCAATCGTATTTCTTCGGGCGTTTCACCCTTAGACTTTAGTCAGCTGTCAGAGCTCACTTTCGCAGCGCCTGATCATCAACGTTTTCCCGCATTGCCTTTATGCTATCAAGCTCTAGAGCTTGGACAAATTGCATGCACACACTTGAACGCAGCCAACGAGGTCGCTGTGGCGGCATTCTTAAACGAACAGATTAAATTTACTCAGATCACACAAACTATCGAAGCAGTATTGCACCAATCGATTCGTGAAACCGGTTTGTGTGAAAACTTAGAAGAGATTGTTGAACAAGACAAAATCGCGCGAAAAAACGCTCGTCAGTTTATTCAAAACTCGTTTGATCAATAACAAAGCAGGCTAACAAAAAGCCAAACAAACAAGTTTTTTATTGTTATTTTAAAATTTGTGCGTTCTATCAATTACGGCGTTAACATTTTGAGTATCGATCGTAATTGTGCTTTCATCTGACGTCGATCAACAATGATGTCGACCCCTCCTTTTTGCTGTACGAATTCAGCACGTTGAAAACCTTCTGGTAAAACGCCCTTAACGGTATTGGCGATCACGCGTTGCCCCGCAAACCCGACTAAAGCATTCGGTTCGGCGATCACTAAATCACCCATAAAAGCAAAACTGGCCGACACACCACCCATTGTGGGATTCGTCAGTACCGAAATAAACGGTAAACGCAATCGCTCTAAACGGGTTAAGGCCGCGTTGGTTTTAGCCATTTGCATCAAAGAAATTAAACCTTCTTGCATTCGCGCACCGCCACTGGCCGAAAAACAAATAAAACCTACTCTTTGCTCAACTGCCAAGGCTACGGCGCGCGCAAAACGCTCGCCCACTACCGCGCCCATAGAGCCGCCCATAAAATCAAACTCAAAGCAACTTACAACGACTGGATGTTGATCAATTGTTCCATAAAAAGACACCAGCACGTCAGTTTCACCAGAATCATCATTGCCTTGCTTCAAGCGCTCGGCGTATTTTTTGCTGTCTTTAAAGCGCAAAATATCAATGGGCAAAATTTCTTGCCCAATTTCCTGTCGCCCTTCTTTGTCTAACAAATGATCGATCCGCGCCCGCGCATTAATTTTCATATGGTTGCCACAACCGTGACATACCATTAAAGCACTTTCTAAATCGGGGCGATAAAGAACTTCTTTGCAATTGACACATTTAATCCAAAGACCTTCTGGCACCGAAGGTCGTGAACGCTCACCCCGCATCGGAGGCGGTAAAAGTTTATCAATCCAATTCATTTTTAGGCTCCTTTTTTATGAATCAAGCGCACTACGTACCGCTGACACAAATGTATGCACTGCTTCTTCAGCCTCTTGTTTAGATAAAGAAGCCATTAACTGAATAATTTTGCTACCAATCACCACGCCATCGGAAACTTGCGCGACGTCTTTCGCCAATTCGGGGCTGTTGATACCAAATCCAACCAAAATGGGTAAGGAAATTTTAGTCCGAATGTCATTTAAGCGTTGAGCGACTTGCCGTACATCAATATGCCCCGCGCCGGTGACCCCTTTAAGTGAAACATAATAACAAAATCCACGTCCCAAGCGCACAATGGCTTCAACGCTATCTTTAGGCGTCGTTGGTTAAACCAAGAAAATCGGCGCCAAACCCTGATCAATTAAAGCCTGCGCATAAAATTGATTTTCCTCAGCTGGATAATCGACCACGATACAGCCGTCACCACCGGCAACACACAAATCTTTCGCAAAAACCTCGATACCATACTGTTCAATCGGATTGGCGTAACCCATCAAGATAATTGGCGTATGCGTGTTTGTTTGACGAAATTCTTGGATGATGGCTAAAGCACTTTTCAAAGATGCTTTTTGCTTCAGCGCCCGCTCATTCGCCAACTGAATCACGGGACCCTCTGCCATTGGGTCCGAAAAAGGATATCCCAATTCCAAAATATTCACACCTGCCGCAACTGCCGTATGCAAAATCGCACAAGTACTCTTGATATCAGGATCGCCGGTCATCAAATACGCAGCAAAAGTTTTTTTATCCTCCGCCTGTTCAAAATACGCATTAAGTCGTTTCATAAAATTTATTTTGTAGACTGAAAATATCAATTAATCAGCGCTGATTTAATCTCGTGCTGATTTAATCCCGCGCTAAGCGCCCCATCCTAAAGAACCGCGCGGATAAAACGCTCACCAGCCAGAGAAATAATAAGTTTGCGCCAAAGAAATAACACCATTCGCTAAATTTAGGCATTTTCAAAATCACATG
>JAVKMA010000273.1:0-8600 GCA_031538685.1 Burkholderiaceae bacterium
AACGCCTTCAAACAAATACCCCCCGCGAATCTTAAAAGCCCTTTCAAAGTCATCGCGGCAGCCGATATCAATGGCATATTCACGCGCGAATCCGCACGCAGAATGATTGAACAGTTAAGGTTATTTAATCAGGTAACTTTAGATTTTTCTAATATCGACAACCTCAGCACGGATTTTACCGATGAACTATTGTGCGTTTGGCCTTTGTCTAAACCTTCACTGACATTAACTTTGATCAATGCCAGTAGTGAGGTATATCAATTCCTAGACTGGAGTTTACGCCGCACTGATGTCCCGCAAGCTCACGGACGCGTGTCTTTGATTAACCAATAATTCCAATTCTCAATAGAGTGGCCAGTTTTGTCATCTACCTTGGCACTACCTGTACGGTCACTCGCAGGCTGTCTAATGCTCATTGTTATTTGAAAATCGGAATAAATTTAATTTTAAATACGCGGTTCGACACATAGTCCAATGCATAGTCCAATACATAGTCCAATACATAGTCCAATATCTCGTTCAATACCCTCGCTCAATTGAGCTACTGGGTTTTAAAAATATCGTGTTGCAGTATTTTTTGTACGGTCAACTCACGCATGCAGCGATGATGTAAATCACCTTGTAAAGGACAGTGGCGCAATTGACACGGTGCGCACGCCACCGATTCAGAAATATAGTGTGCGCGCTCGCCACGAGGTGGCGTATGCCAAAAATCGGTCGGCCCATAAATTCCCAACACAGGTTTAGCTAAAGCGGCGGCACAATGCATCAACCCCGAATCATTGGCCAATACCCACTGACTATTAGCTAACACCGATAAAACTTGCCCGATTGAGGTCTGACCGCAAGTATTCAATACACGCGCTTGTAGGCTTGAGGGCAAAGCTGCGATCAATTCCTCACCAGTAGCGCGATCTTTGACGCTGCCACAAATCACCATTCCCGCCACTGCATTTTGATCAGACATCAATAATTTTTGCGCTAACTCTGCCCAGTAGGCAGTTGGCCAACGCTTGGCGGGGCCAAATTCAGCGCCCGGACAAAATACGCCATAGGATTCAAAAGCAATTGGTGATGCCAGATCAGTCGAATGGCGCAAACGCGGCAGAGGAATTGTGCTCAAAAATTGCGGCAAGCATTTTTGTGTTTGTTTTTTTTGTGGTGCAAACGCCAGCGCGGCATAAAACTCGGCCATCGCGCGGCGCGGTAAGGCTTTAGCAAAACGATCTGATGTGGTCATGGCGCTATCGTGATGACGCACCGTAATCACGCCATAGCGCTGTTCGCCGACATACCCAATTCGTATCGGTATGCCTGCAAAAAAAGGTAACAGCGCCGATTTAAATGAATTGGGCAGAATAATCGCTCGCTCATAGTGTTGCAAAAACTGCCGCGCATAAGACCAACGCGCGCGTAGTTGCAAACCTTTACGCGAGAAGGGTGGCACTAATACGCGATTAACTTGCGGAAAAAAATGTGCCAAATCGGCTACTGGCGGATGCGCGAGCACATCAATCTGCGCGCCTTGCCGTTGCAAAATTTCGATTAGCGATTGAGCAATCACCGCATCGCCAATCCAATTGGGGAGCACCACTAAAGTTTTCATAAGCAAATTAAAAAACGCGCGTTCAAACCAATCACGTCGCAAATTGAAGGTGGTATAGCTGCGCGTATGCGCCTTGCTGTTTCAATAGTTGCTCATGTTGCCCCATTTCCAGCACACGTCCTTGACTCATCACGACGATCATATCGGCGCGCTCTATTGTCGACAAACGATGCGCTACCACCAGGGTGGTGCGATTTTTCATTAAGCGCGTTAACGCGTCTTGAATGTATCGTTCGGACTGGCTATCCAATGCCGAAGTCGCTTCATCCAATAACAACAATGGCGCATTTTTATACAGTGCGCGCGCAATCGCCACACGTTGTCGTTGACCACCTGACAACAACATTCCGTTATTACCTAATACGGTATCAATCCCCAAGGGTAGGTCTGCCACAACATCACGCAAATACGCGTCATCAATCGCTTGCTCTAAACGCTGGGAATCAATCTCTTGACGGCCATAACAAATATTTGCCTTCAATGTATCGTTAAACAACACCACGTGCTGACTGACAATCGCAATATGTTGACGAAACTCCGTCAACTTCAGTGTTGCAATATCAATACCATCAAGCAAAATTTGACCCGACTGAGGAAGATGGAAGCGCGATAGTAAATTCATCAAGCTTGATTTACCACTGCCTGAAGCGCCAACCAGCGCAATGGTTTGCCCAGCCCGCGCCTCAAAAGAAATTTTATCCAAGGCCAAATTGGTGCTGTTGGAATAAGCAAAGCTCACTTTTTGAAACGATAAATTGCCGCGTATTTGATTTAGTGTTGCGCCAGCATTGTCTTCTGATGGTGTATCAATAACGCTAAAAATTGCCTCGGCCGCAATCGTGCATTGTTGAAATAAATTATTCGCTTCAGCGACTTGCTTCAAAGGCGAAAGAATCATGAGCAAAGCGGTGATAAAAGAAATAAATTCTCCTGCCGTTGCACCGTTTGATACCTGCAATAAAGAGACCACAATCACCACAATCACGGCCGTTGCAGCAAACAATTGTGTCAACGGCGTGGCTACACCATTAGCAATGGCAATGCGTAAAAAAGCGCCTCTAAAGCGTGAGTTCTGTTCATTCAAGCGGCTTCGTTCATGCGCCTGTCCACCAAAAATCCGTACGACTTGATTGCCCTGCGTCACTTCTTGCAATAAGCCAATCATGTCTTGATTGACCTTCATCAAATCCATATTCAAGCGTCTCAAACGTCGACTGATAACGCGCAAAGTCAGTGTAATAAAGGGCACCATCAAAAAAGTCACTAGAGACAATTGCCAGTTCAAGTACAGCAAATAGGCGATTAACAAAATAATCGTCAGCAAATTACGCAATATTCCAGTGGTGAATGTGGTAATAAAGGCGGTCAATTTGCGCGCCTCTTGCATCATCAAATTAATCGTTTGTGCGCCTTGATCACGCTCGATCAAACTGATCGGCACATCTAAAATGCGTTCAAAAATTGAATTGCGTATCTGCGCCAATATCTTTAACTCAACCGAATTCATCAAATAAAACGAGATGAACGAGGCGACTCCTCGCACCACAAAAATCGCCAAAATCGACAAAGGAACTAACCACAGCGCGCGCGCATGATCAATCCCAAACCCCGAATCAATCAGGTAGCGAAGGACGTATGGAAATGCCGGCTCTGTCGCTGCCATCAAAAACAACATCAAAAAAGTCCACGCAAAGGACGAACGATGAGGGCGCGTTAAATTAAACAGCCGTTTAACTGTAGAGTTGATAGTCAAGGTTTTGAGTGAGAATGGGAAGTCCCGATTGTAGGGGGCTTAGGATCAGATTTTCAGATGTTTGCGAGTAGTGTTGATTCTAGGGTCATTTCAAAACACCTTTCGTAGTTACCTAGGATCGATCAATTGTCGAGCGGGATACAAAAGCTATTGTGCAAATACGCGTCGATATTGCACCGCTTCTCCCAAATGCGCCATCGTAATAATGGGGTTAATTGAGTCCTTGGTCATGTCCTGGCCCATATCGTCAGCCGCATCGTAATCCGCAATCGAACGCGCCAAGCGTAACACCCTGTGGTAAGCACGTGCTGACCAATTTAAACGCGTCATCACGTTGTGAATAAAAGTCGTCGTAGCCGCATCTAACGCGCAAAATTGATCGATGTCTTTCACACTTAATAAATGATTGGGTTTGCCTTGACGTCTGATTTGACGCGCCCGTGCGGCGCTTACTTTGCGCTGAATTTGGGCACTGGACTGACCCTGCGCATGGCGTCCTAAATCATCGGCGGGAAGCGCAGGGACTTCGATTTGCATATCAATCCGATCAATCAGTGGGCCGGATATCCGTCCTTGATAGCGCGCGACTTGATCTGGCGAGCAACGGCATTTTCCACTTTTATGTCCCAAGTAGCCGCAAGGGCAAGGATTCATCGCCGCAATTAATTGAAAACGTGCCGGAAATTCGGCCTGCCGCGCGGCACGTGAAATCATGATCACACCGCTCTCTAGTGGTTCACGCAAAACCTCTAGAACTTTACGTTCAAATTCAGGCAATTCGTCTAAAAATAAAACGCCGCAATGGGCTAAGGAAATTTCTCCAGGACGGGGGTTTGAACCGCCACCAACCAAAGCCACCGCAGATGCGGTGTGATGAGGCGACCGAAAAGGTCGTTGCCGCCACTGCTCAGTTTTGAATGAACCATTTAAGGAACGCACCGACGCCGATTCAATCGCTTCAATATCCGTCATCGGCGGCAGTAAACCCGGAAAGCGTTGCGCCAACATTGACTTACCACTACCAGGCGGGCCTGACATCAAAATGCTATGACCGCCACAGGCTGCGATTTCCAAGGCGCGTTTAGCTTGGGTTTGTCCGCGTACATCTTGCCAATCCGGATAAACACTTGCCACCGTTATGACATCAGATTTTCTGTGATAGGGTGACAATGCTTGGGGGTTATTTTTTAAAAAACACGTCGCGACATTCAATAAAGTATCCGCCGGATAAATCGCTAAACCCTCAACCAGTGCTGCTTCGGCCGCATTGTCACGGGGCAAAACCAAACCGACCTGAGTGTCGTTTTTCAAGGTTAAGGCAATCGGCAGCACACCATTGAGCGCGCGTAACTGCCCTGACAAAGACAACTCGCCGATGAATTCATAGTGGTCTAAAGCCTCGCTGGAAATTTGACCACTGGCCGCCAAAATACCTAGGGCAATGGGTAAATCAAAACGGCTGGAATCTTTGGGTAAATCGGCAGGTGCTAGGTTGACCGTGAGGTGATTGACCGGAAATTCAAACCCACTGTTTTGAATCGCCGCGCGAACGCGATCTTTTGATTCGCGCACTTCGGTTTCCGGCAGACCCACAATCACAAAGCCCGGCAAACCAAACGCCAGATGTACTTCAACTGTGACCGATGGCGCTTGCAAGCCATTAAGTGCGCGACTTTTAAGAAGAGTAACCGTCATATGGCAATGACAATAAAACGAAACAAATTAGGACTCTTCGATCTTGGTTCAGAGCATCCGAGAGTGTTTATTGCTTTATAGGGTGTTCTAAATCCTTTAATCGCTTTTCTAACGCTTCAATTCGTGTCATCAATCGTTCAATGATTTTAGTGTGTACTTCAAAATCATCACGCGTCGCTACATTCACTTTTTGCGCAGAATCTTTTATCACCGCGCGCACGCCTTTTTGAACATCGGCAATGGGTGTGTTGGCTAATACGGTTTCAACTTGACCTAAGGCATCGCGCACAAAGCGCGTTGCGGGCGCGGTATCAAAATGGGTAAACCCCGACAGTAGACGTGATAAATCAGGAAGCATAGATCAGAAATTTTTACCGTGTTTTTATTGAATATATTTAGTTGTTTAGTTAGCGAGTTTTGCAAAGGAGCTTACTTTTTTCCGATCATTTGACTTACGACTTAAAAACGACACGGGGTTTTGTACCACACCATTGACCATTACTTCAAAATGCAAATGTGGCCCAGTCGAACGCCCAGTCGTTCCCACTTCAGCAATTTGATCGCCACGTTTCACTACTGCTCCGACTTTAACTAACATTTTGCTCGTATGAGCATAACGACTCATCACGCCGCGTCCATGATCAATGTCAATCATATTGCCGTATTCAGGATGTCGTTCAGCCACAACCACTTTACCGGACGCCGATGCAAAAACAGGCGTGCCAATTGGCGCCGCAAAGTCTAAGCCCCGATGAAAAGCTTTCAATCCTGAAAATGGATCCGAACGAATTCCAAAGCCAGACATCAATATTGCAATATTCACCGGATCGCTGCCATGCACCCAATTGGCTTGGATTTTTTGACTCATTAAATTAGATTCCGCAATACTTAAATAGTCATCCATACTGACCATATCACCGGCGACCGAATTCAACATCGATTGAAATTGTTCAGGCGTCCAATTCGTGCCCCCTGTTTGCGGACCGCCGCGTCCAGGTTTGCTTTTTAAATCAAAGTCCGTCGTTTTAATATCGGCTAATTTTTGGACACGCTCACCCAGGCTTTCTAAACGAACGATTTGCGCTTGTAACTCACCTAAACGGACTACCATTGCCGCGATATTTTGTTTAGCATTTTTTTCATTTTCAGCCACGCGATCGCTGACCGCGCTATCAATCAAAAGGCTGACCACAGGTGCGTCGGGCATGAAACGTAAAGTCAGGTATTGGAATCCAATTGCCAATAAAAAAATACTCACCATCAAAGCGCTAATCAAGGCAATCATTCCAGCCTTAGAAATAGAAAAGTTTGAGACCCCTTTTCCGCTTGCACGCAATATCATTATTTGCATTAATCCACCTAAAAAAATTACCCCTAAATGATTGATTTAGGGGTTTGATCATTTTTAATCGTTTTTAACCATTTGTAACCATTAGACCGCATAATCGGGCTCATGGCACTGATTAAACATTATTTAAAACGCGGCGATGCGCTGGCTTGGCTCGATAAAGCGCAACAATTGATCGCATTACAGCAGCAGCTCAATGTGGTAATCAAGCAACTCTCGCCTCAGGTACATATTCCCATTGCTGTCATGTACTACGACGCGGGTGATATTCATTTGGGTGTGCCGCACCAAGCATGGCTGGTTCGGATTAAAAACCTTTCGCCAAAAATTATCGCGTCCCTAACGCAGGACGGCTATGAGGTTAGCAGAATAAAAGTCAAAATGCAACTGACCCGCCCTGCATTTGTAAATCCCCATCAAATGCGCAGCTTGCCCGCGCACGCCAAAACCTTGTTAAGCGAGTTTCAACAACGCTTGCCCGACGAATGCTTGCCCTGCGATATGATCAAGGTATCAACACCTTCCAAGACCGCGCAAAAAAGTTTGCGCGAGGCCTTGGCCCAACTGATTGAGCGATCCTAGGGTGAGTGGAACGTCATGAAAAATCGCATGAGAAAGCGAATGAAAAGTGCTTAAGCCGCGCTGAATGAGGCCAATTACAGTAAGTATTTCACGCCTTCAATGGCATAAAACGCGCGATAAATGTCATCCAGATGTGCGCGACTGGTCGTATGGAGTTCAAAAATCATCGATAAGTAATTGCCGGCTTTTGAAGGGCGCTCCACCAAATTTTTAACCAAAGCAACACCTGTTAACGCCGGCTCGTGGGCTTGGGCTACGGCGATCACTTTGGCACGAACCGTCATATCGTTGGTAATCATGACCTTGATTGGGAAACGACAAGGAAAACGAATCAACTCGGTGGATTCAGTCATGACTCACCATCACGGCGTACCAAAGTAAATCAAAGTAAATATCGGGTTCAACAATCGATAATTTATTTGCTACGGCTACGGTATTCGCCGGTGCGCGTATCGATTTCAATTTTGTCACCAATTTCGACAAACAGGGGGACAGGTATTTCAAAGCCCGTCGCGATTTTGGCAGGTTTCATTACTTTACCGCTGGTATCGCCTTTAACCGCGGGCTCGGTGTAAGTCACTTCGCGTACCACGCCCGTTGGCAACTCAATTGAAATTGCGTTGCCTTGATACAACACAATTTCGCAGGCCATGCCATCTTCTAAATAATTCAAGGAATCACCCATGTTTTCAGATTCGACTTCGTACTGATTAAATTCCGTATCCATAAACACATACATCGGATCGGCAAAATACGAATAAGTGGCTTCGCGTTTATCTAACACGACCACTTCAAATTTGTCATCGGCTTTATAAACACCTTCATTGCCGGCGCTCGTCAATAAATTTTTCATTTTGATTTTGACAACGGCAGAATTCCGCCCCGACTTGTTGTACTCGGCTTTCAAAATCACCATAGGCTCTGTGCCTACCATAAAAACGTTACCTACTCTGAGCTCTTGTGCGGTTTTCATATCTTTCGTATTAGTAAAAAATTAAAAGTAAATCATTAGTGCCCTGCTTTATAAGGAATTTCTTTATCGCCCCACAAGGCTTCCAAATTGTAGTACTGGCGAATCACGGGCAACATAATATGAATCACCGTATCGCCAGCATCAACCAACACCCACTCGCCACTGCCCTCGCCTTCAACTGTAAGCGGCCACACACCCGTTTGCTTCAAGTCAACATAGACCTGATTCGCGAGTGATCGAGTATGCCGATTGGAGGTTCCGGAACAAATAATGACCGTATCAAATAAATTCGATAACCCACGTGTATCAAAGACTTTCAAAGACTGAACCTTGAGATTTTCAAGTGCCTTGATCGCGGTTTGCGCCACCGCTGGAGAAGAATTTTTTTTCATTAAACCGCATCAAATAAATAAGCCACAAAATAAATACAGCGCGGTATCCTAACCGCGATGCTTGAACTAAGGTCTGGACATGTAATTGGGAAGTGTCAGTGGCGAAGTAATCGGGCCCGCTATCGGCACCTGACTCAACACCGAATCAGCAATTGAATTATTTTTTTGATCTTGCGCCAACGCGTCAGGCGGTGACTCGACATTCATTGAACTGGGCGAACTGAGCGCTTGACGCCGTTTTTTCTTGGTTG
>JAVKMA010000274.1:0-6020 GCA_031538685.1 Burkholderiaceae bacterium
CCGGTTTCTGTGTGCTGTGCGCCTCGCACTTCATCCGCACATTCTGTATTTATAGAAGTGCCCTTAAGAAAGCTCGCTTAACACTTGCAAAGTTAATTGTAAAGCGTGAAATTGTGCTTGCCAACGAATCGCCTCGCGCGCAGACATGTTGGTGGATTGATCGGCAAAAACAAAATGCTTGGTATGGTGGATATGCTGAACATGATTACACAAGACATCGATAAACACCGTGCCGACAGGTTTGGCAAGGCTGCCGCCAGTGGGGCCAGCAATGCCCGTGATGGCAACAATCAGCGGCAAGGCGGTGCGCGAAAACGCCGCACGCGTCATTTCTTGTGCGATTTGCGCACTGACGGCGCCGTGTTGTTGTAGCAATTGTGGCGATACGCCCAGTGCAATTTTGGCGGCGTTGTCATAGCTGACAAAGCCACCATAAAACCAGTTTGACGCGCCCGCGTAATCGGTTAAGCAAGCCATCAAAGCCCCACCTGTACAGGATTCGACACAAGCCATTTGCCAATTGCGCGCGCGTAAATGCTGACCCAGCGATTGAATAAGAGGTGTCAATTCAGATGAACGCATTGATGCAGAGGGTGACAAGAGGATTAGAGGCGTTGTAATTTTTGCGGTTTGACGCGTCGCCGAATCGCGCGAAACACTTGCGCCAAATGTTTGCGATCGCGAACTTCGATGGTGAAGTTCATGGTGGTATGCGACAACTGCGGGCTATCGTTCAAAGTGGCACCAATGATGTTGACATTGAGTTCACCGATTGCCGAGGCAACTTTGGCCAGTACGCCTGGCGCATGAATCGTGACGACTTGAATCGCGCAGGGCAGCAACTGTGCGCCCATATCACCCCATGCCAGATCAAGTGATTGATTGCCTTGTTTTTTGGTTTTGATGTCGTGTTCGCAATCGATCGTATGCACAGTCATGCCCCGATCGTAACGATAACGACCAATGACGGTATCGCCAGGAATCGGCGTACAGCAGGGTGCTAAATGAATCAGCGACAAGGCGTCTTGATCAATCGTAATCGGCGCGGGCAAGTTGATCAGCGAGGCATCATTTTGACGATGGCGTTTGTTGGGCAACAGTTTTTTGATGACACCGGCCAAAATATTGGCGTTGTGTTTATCCATGCCAATTTCTTCGTAAAGCTGGGTCATGGTGGAGAGATGCAGATTTTCTAATAATTGACGGCTGATCGATTCTGGCAGTTGAGGATTGATCTGCGCGCTCATCAAAGCACGTGCAAACAATTGATAACCGACTTGTTCCAATTGGTTGTGCGAACTGATACGTAAAAAATTTCGAATTGAGGCGCGCGCCCGTGCAGTATGGACGTAATGTAACGACGCGGGGGTCGGGTGAACGTGTGGCGCAGTCGTGATCTCGATGATGTCGCCATTTTTGAGCGGGGTTCGCAACGACACCGTGTTGGAATTAATTCGGCACGAGACCGCGTGATGACCGATGTCGGTGTGGATGTAATACGCAAAATCCAAGGCAGTCGCCAAGCGCGGTAAGCTGATGATGCTACCCTTGGGCGTAAATACGTAAACCGAATCAGGAAACAATTCAACCTTGATGTGCTCTAAAAATTCTGCTGAACTGCCTTGATTTTTGGGCAAATCAATGACTGATTTCAACCAATTCAAGGTATTTTGTTCGAGCACAGAAAAATGCTGATCTTGATCTTTGTACATCCAATGCGCTGCGACGCCCGATTCGCACAAATAATGCATGGTTCGAGTGCGAATTTGAAATTCAATGTGCACGCCCGCGACATTTAACAGCGTGGTATGCAGCGATTGGTAGCCATTATTTTTGGGAATCGCAATATAGTCTTTGAAGCTGCCGGGAATCGGTTTGTACAATCCATGCAGTGCGCCCAGCGCCAAATAACAATCACTTAAAGTTTCGACCACCACGCGAATGCCATAAATATCGGTGATGTCTTCAAATCCGCAATGTTTGCGCTTCATCTTGCGATAAATTCCGTACAGGTTTTTTTCGCGTCCCGACAATTCGGCGCTAATCTGGTGATTTTTTAACGCGTTAGCAACCGCCGTATTGGTGTCTTCGATGATTTCGCGACGCCCGCCACGCAGTGCACCGATGGCTTTTTTGAGCGTTGAATAGCGCATGGGATACAAATGACGAAAGCCCAGGTCCTGCAATTCGCGATACACAAAATTTAAACCCAAACGATTGGCGATGGGAACGTAAATTTCCAAGGTTTCGCGTGCGATACGGTGAATTTTGTGCACAGGCAAGGCGTCCAAGGTATGCATATTGTGCAGGCGATCGGCCAGCTTAATCAAAATCACCCGAACATCATTGGACATCGCCATTAACATTTTGCGTAAATTTTCGGCGTCAGCGTCAATTTGATTAGTGAATTGAATTTTGTCGAGTTTGGAAACACCATCGACCAACTCGGCGACTTTGGCGCCAAATTTTTGTGTGATCGTTTCGAGCGAGACGCCTTGATCTTCGACCACATCGTGCATTAGCGCAGCGCAAATCGTCTCGGCATCCAAATTCCAGCGCGCACAAGTGATCGCGACACCGACGGGATGCGTGATGTAAGACTCGCCACTGGCGCGCTGTTGTGAGGCGTGCTTTTTAAAGGCGTAGTGGTAGGCCTTGAGAACTTGTTCGGTGTGTTCGGGCGTTAAATATTCTTGAACAATCGTGGTCAGGTGTTGCTGCAAAGCTTGCGCCCATTCTTCATCAGGCTCTGCAGGGGGCGCTGTGAGTGCCGATGTGGGCGTATTAATGAGCGTATTAATGGGCATGAGCGAAAACATCAGATCGGGTAAAAATTGAATGGCTTATAGTGCCAAAATAATTTTATTACCTTGACGGCGTCCTAATAAACCCAAGAGTCCGCTGAGGGCGGCTTCTTGGGCCGGATCGGCGTAGGCCTCACCATTTAAATGAACGCGGCCATTTTGAATACCGCCGGTGGCATTCATAAATAAAGGCCCCGTTGGTGTGGTCAAGGTAAATCGCGTATCGGCCGCTGGGGCGGGCGTCGACTCGATTTGAATCAAATAATTACCTAAGGATGAAACGGATGACAAGCGCGAGCGTAAGCCATTTAATTGCAACACTGCATGGCTGCGCACGCCCTCTGAATTTATTACGGTGTCATCAAAGCGCAAGCTCATTTGACCTTGCAATTGCAAGGTATTAAACGGCGCACCCAAGCCGCTTAAGACGGCTATCGGGATGCTGATTTGGTTGGCGTTGACCTTAAAAGTATTACTGAAAAAACCATTAGATTCGATGTTCAGGGTGTGCGTAAAAATCGCACTGTCGACATGCAGTTGGATTTTGCCCGTCAATAAACTGAGCCAATCTAAACGCCAATTGATGGTTGAAGGAAAAGGGTAAGCGCTTGATGTTGTTGACGATGTTGCTAAGGCGACTCCGGCGCTGCCTTCAAATACAGAGCCTTGTGCTTCGGTCAATAACACGCGACCATTGGTGATATGAGCCACGCCGTGCGCTAACCATGTCGCGGGTGCAAAATACACCACTGTTCCGCCGATTAACAGCGCGATTAGCAGGGCAGTAAACAATCGAAAAAACCATTTTTTCATAACAACTTCGGTTAGTGTGAATTAAGGTAAGCGCCAATCCAAAGTGAGGTTGGCTTGACCTTGCGCAAAAGGTTCGGTCGTATTTATGGCGAGTCCGATGACGGTCAAATTAAAGTTTTGCGTGATTTCTGCCAGGGCATTCATCGTCATACGGTAATTGCTGTCGCGAATCGAAATATGCAACTGTTGTGGCGAGACCCATTGCATGACAATTTTGTTGCTGTCCAATTGCGCCCGCATCAGCAATGGCGGCAAGGCAGCGTTCAGTTCTGCTTGTGTTGTGGGCGTATTTTGTCGCGCGGGTTGAATTTTTTGCTGTTCGATCAATAGTGTCATTTGCGCTAATTCATTGCGCAGCACAGGCAAATCCCGCATCCATTTTTGGCGTGTTGTTTGCGCCGGTTGGTAAGCAACAAAATACATAAAAGCGCAAATCAAAAATAACAGCATCGCGATCAGCAATCGGCGCTCACGCGGTGTGCGCTTGCCCCAAGCATTGACCAAGCCGGCCAAGGGGGTTAAGTATTGCGTAATGCGGTTCGAGGTTTTCATTCGTTTATCGTCCACGTAAATTGGTTTTGCTTGCCTTTGATCGGAGGCCGCAAAATCTTGAATCCAGAACCGGTCAATAATTTTGTTGCACTTTCAAGGTCTTTACTCGATAACACATTCCACTGCACGATTAAAGAGTAACTGCGGGTTTGTGGATCGTAGGCGTATTCAAGATGTTTGATTTTTTTGCCGTCGCTGTTGAAGGTTTGTATCGCCGCTTCAAATTTTTGCAACAAGGTAAATACGGGTGCCAAAGTCGGTTTTGCTGTCGTTGTTTGGCGGCTTTGCAAGCGGGTGAGATCGCCAAGTGGGTTGCTTGAGGCCGTTTCATTGGGATATGCACGAGTGAGGACTTGTTGCTGCGCCACTTGTAAATCCTGTGCTTGTTGTGCTAAACGCCAAGCGTCTAAATTTAAGCCCAACAGACTTAACCCCGCCGTCATCGTTGCGGCGATTAACAGGCCGCGTAATTTGGGCATTTGCGCCCAGTTAATAGATTGATCTGCCGCAGATTTTTTACCGCCACTAGAAAGGTCACTAGAAAAAACACCGGCCTTATAAAAACGCAGCAAATTTAACGGGCATTTATCCGCGGCGTTAATCCAGTGCCCCCAATCGTAGCGCTGATAAGATTCTGCGGGTGGGAGATAAGTTGGCACTTCGGGGGTAAAGCCCAAGGCCGTCCATGCCGTCCATGAGGCAATCGGCGTGTGTTGAGCCTTGTGTGGTGGTGCGTCTGAACGCTTGAGTGGCTCATCTGACCCCGCATTAGGTTCAAGCGGGGCTTCAATCGGAGTTTTAAGCAGGCGTGTTGGTGCGCTGAAAATGACGGACAAGGTCGTGGTTAAATTCTCTGGCGCAACCGTAACTCCCACGCCGTCTGCGGCGTCGCGTCGCGCGCTGACATTGATGAGCCCATCAGGGCGAGGCATAAAAAATGCGCTGTTGATGGGCAAGCATAAAGTTTGTGGCAGGGCTTCTTGTCGGCCACCGCGCAGGGCGAGGAATTGCGAGAACTCTTGCCAATGCGCACTGTTGCCGATTGCGGCGATCCAATGTTCACCTTCACGGTTGGCCGCGAAAGTGGCGCTGTAGGCCCCGACCTCGCTTAATAAATATTCTTCAATCACATGCGGTAAAACCTGCTGTAATTTTTTGGATGAGAGTTTGGGCAGCGGGTGCGTAAATAAACTGACGTCACTACCTGATAATAGCCATACCGTGTGCGCTGATTTGGGCAGTTGATGAATGGTCGATTCGCCGATCTCCATTGTTGCCGGACCGCGATTGCCCACGCGTTTGAACGACGCGATGGCGAACGGCAAGGGGGTCTCCCAGCGATTGGTCGACAACTCGTGTAAGGGTGGGAGAAGGACGAAAAGTGTTTTCAAAATGAAGGTTTGGCGCGTGACAAAATCAATAAACGTTTATCGTAGCAGCGGATGAGTTGATGTGGATGAATTGATGTTAATGCAATACAAGGTTATCTAGTATAGGAGAGGTGCGATGCACTCCCTGATGGTGTCGGTCAGCGCGCGGTGTTGGTCAAGACGCGTACCCCAGATTTTAATTTTGTGCCTATTTTTAACATTTTGAATACGACGATGATGAATGAGCTAAACACAGATTTTACGAATGAACCTACTAACGAAGCTAAGCACGAAGCTAAGATGATGGCGGCGACTGATACGAATGTTGCGCCCACTGTTGCCCCAGAATATCAACTCGATGAATTTGAGGTGCGGGTGTTGGGTGTCTTAATCGAAAAATCATTTTTAACGCCGGATAATTTTCCTTTGTCGTTAAATTCTTTGGTCAATGGATGTAATCAGTTGACCGCCCGTGAGCCCG
>JAVKMA010000275.1:0-7147 GCA_031538685.1 Burkholderiaceae bacterium
CACTTCTATAAATACAGAATGTGCGGATGAAGTGCGAGGCGCACAGCACACAGAAACCGGAGCGTACATACAGTACGTGAGGATTTCGCGTACTGCGCAACAAAGCAATTCGCCGCAAAAATGAATTGATAGAAGTGCCCCGCCTGTGCCGTTAGCCCTATCCCAAACCCGAAGGTTCAAGGCTGTTGCGGCAAGTGAATTTCGGGTTCATCGGACTAGCGACGCTCACGCCCATTCACTATATGAGCAACAAAAGTTAATATCGGTTCAGAATACAGGCCATCGCGAACACCGCAGGGCATGCGCATTGTACGCGCGCGGCATCTTCTGTCCACAATCGCCACAATCACCACCATCACGCATCAGCTTTGTGGCGCTCATTCCTAAAAAACGCACCTTTTTGCGCCGCCCTTCATAATCTCGCTCTGTGTTTTTAAATATTATTTTTTGCAATGAAATCAACCAGCCCTAAGAAATTGACCAGCCCTACGCCCGCCCAAAGCCGCTCTGATCGCATCATGCGCGAAATTCGCTGGTTGTTTATTTTGCTTTTATTAAGTTTTTATATCGCCGCACTACTCTCTTACAACCCAATAGACAGCGCATGGTCGCGCGTGGCGGCGGATGATGCGATGATCAAAAACTGGGGCGGCGTTTTGGGTGCGTATGTTGCCGACATCGCCTTATATTTATTTGGCCGCTCGGCCTGGTGGACCGTTTTTGGTATCACTTTAAGCGTCTTGCACCATTACTGGACCTTGCGCCAAGCGATTCGCCGTCCTGAACATTCCCCCGCCGCGCCACATCGCGCGACTCGCATTATTGGATTTGTTTTGCTCATGATGGGCAGCGTGATGATCGAATTTTTCAGCAAAGATTCGATCGATTTACCTTTTGGTCATGGCGGCTTGTCAGGTTATTTATTAGGTCATCACTTGCAGCGTTTCATCAGTTTTTACCCCACCATCGGCCTGGCCTTAGCGCTGTGGTTAATGGGCATGAGTTTATTCATTCAAGTTTCTTGGTTACGCGTCGCTGAAGCCATCGGCAACGTGATCGAATGGCTGGGCAATTACGTTTTGACACGCTGGCAAGCTTGGCGTGATCGACGCTTAGGAGCGTCCGCCGCCGCGCAACGCGAAACGCAAGTTCGTGTTGAACGCGCGCGCATCAGCGACGCCGACGAAGTCGCCATCATCGCGCCGCCACCAGAAACCGAATTACCCAAAATCACCCAACAACGGATTCAAGCGCGTGTCCAAGCGGAAAAACAAGAAACGCTTTTTGTGAATACGGCGTCTTTACCGCCGCTACATTTGCTCGATCCGATTAAACCGTCACTCGAAACGGTGAGCAAAGAGCACATCGAATTAACCTCGCGTTTGATCGAACGTAAATTAGCCGAATTCGGCGTGACGATCAAAGTCATCACTGCACAACCTGGACCCGTGATCACGCGCTATGAAATTGAACCCGCCTCTGGTGTCAAAGGCAGTCAGGTTGTCAACCTCGCCCGCGACTTAGCGCGTGCATTGTCCTTGACCAGCATCCGCGTGGTCGAAACCATCCCAGGCAAAAATTACATGGGGCTAGAGTTACCCAATCCCAAGCGCAATGCGGTGCAACTGGCTGAAATTATTTCTTCGGCGACGTACAACGCCAGCGCGTCAATGCTCACCATGGCCTTAGGTAAAGACATCGCGGGCAGCCCCATCGTTGCGGATCTGGCGCGTATGCCGCATTTACTGGTCGCGGGAACGACGGGATCAGGAAAGTCTGTTGGGATTAACGCGATGATTTTGTCGCTGCTATACAAAGCAACTGAAGAACAAGTGCGCTTGATTTTGATTGACCCCAAAATGTTGGAAATGGCCTCTTATGAAGACATTCCACATTTGATCGCGCCAGTGGTTACTGACATGCGACAAGCGGCCAATGCGCTCAATTGGAGCGTTGGTGAAATGGAACGCCGCTATCGTTTGATGTCCAAATTGGGCGTGCGCAATTTGGCGGGCTATAACCAAAAAGTCAGCGCCGCGCGTCATGGCGAACATCCACTAACCAATCCATTTTCACTCACCCCTGATACGCCAGAGCCGCTAGAAACCTTGCCGCATATCGTCATTGTGATTGATGAACTGGCCGATTTAATCATGGTCATCGGCAAAAAAATTGAAGAGTTAATTGCGCGGATTGCGCAAAAAGCACGTGCCGCCGGCATTCATTTAATTTTGGCGACGCAACGTCCGTCGGTTGATGTGATTACGGGCTTGATTAAGGCTAATGTCCCAACACGAATGGCGTTTCAAGTATCCAGCAAAATTGATTCACGAACCATCTTGGATCAAATGGGTGCCGAATCTTTATTAGGCATGGGTGATATGTTGTACCTGCCCCCTGGAACGGGTTTGCCACAACGCGTGCACGGCGCCTTCGTGTCGGACGAAGAAGTCTTGCGCGTCGTTGAGTACTTAAAACAAAAAGGGCCGCCGCAATATATCGAAGGCGTTTTAGAAGGCGGCACGGGAGACGATGACGCAGGCCAAAGCGGTATTGGCGATGGCGTTGATGGTGAAAAAGATCCGCTGTATGACGAAGCGGTTGAACTGGTCTTGAAAAGTCGGCGCGCGTCGATTTCGTTTGTGCAACAAAAATTGCGCATCGGCTACAACCGCTCGGCGCGACTGCTCGAGCAAATGGAAAACTCGGGCTTGATTACTTCGATGCAAAGCAATGGTCAGCGCCAAGTGATCGCATCAGGCGATAACCAATGATGATCAAACCGCCCTCGGCAAAGCAGCGCGCCTCCATTGCGGCATCAAAAACCACCGCAGACACACCCACAGTTTTACCCATAGCCGCGCTAACAGAAAAGTCGCGACTTGCGCCCAGTAACAGTGCTCAACGCACTGTGCAACATCGCACGCATCAGACCTCGCGTCATTTTGGCGACACCTTGACATTCTGTAGCTTGGGTAGCGGCAGTGAAGGCAATGCGCTGCTCGTCGCGTATCAGAATACTTTAATCATGGTTGATTGTGGATTCAAGATCAGCGCAATCCGTGACCGTTTGGCACGTCATCAATTACGCCCCGAAGATTTAAGTGCGATTTTTGTCACACACGAACATCAAGACCATTTGGGCGGCGTCGCATCGCTAGCGCGCGTGGGTAAGGTGCCGATTTTTGGCAGTCGTGGCACCTTAAAAAATGTTAAATCCAAGCAAGCATTACGCGTACATTTTTGTCAAGACGATCAAGTGAAAACCATCGGCGCATTAGAGATCACGCCATTCTCAGTACCACATGACGCCAACGAACCACTGCAAGTGGTGGTCAGCGCCGGTGAAGGTGAAGCAAAGCGTAGTCTTGGCGTGATTACCGACGCCGGCCACGTCTCGCCCCATATGGTGAAAAGTCTAAGTTCATGTCACGCGCTGTATGTCGAATTCAATCACGACCCGCTGCTACTGCGCCACTCCAGCTATCCGCCACGACTGCGTGCGCGCATCGCCGGCAACTACGGCCATTTAAGCAATCAACAAGCGGTGAAATTGTTGCACGCGCTACCCGTGCCAAAACCGCTCACCTTGATCGCCGCGCACTTGAGTAAAAAAACCAACTCTCCTGAAAAAGTTCACGAAGCACTGCACGAATATTTAACGCAACATCCCAGCACATTGGTCATCGCCAATCAAGAAACGGGGTTCGATTGGATGACCGTTTAATAAAGTTATCTGCCCCCTTCTTTTTTAATAACTAACTTCACGGAGCGTTGATGAACAATATTGATGATGTCTTTAAGCCCGAAAATAAAACCATCAAACAAATTTTTGGCGATGTTGATGCTTTCTATGAAATGCCTATTTATCAACGTCCTTATGCATGGGATAAGGAACGAGTCGAGCAACTTTGGTTTGATATTTTAGAAGCGTATCAAAATAACGCTAACGATCGCTCTGTTGATAAAAGCTATTTTTTGGGATCAATCGTTGTTATTAAAAAAGACGGTTATTACGAAGTCGTTGACGGTCAACAACGCTTAACAACGCTAACGATTTTGTTCTGTACGCTGCGCGATATGAAACTTGACTTGAAGCAAAACAAAATCATTAGTAACAGCGTTACAGATTTACTCGA
This sequence comes from Burkholderiaceae bacterium, assembly GCA_031538685.1. Classification (GTDB taxonomy): domain Bacteria; phylum Pseudomonadota; class Gammaproteobacteria; order Burkholderiales; family Burkholderiaceae; genus JAVKLU01. Next base: position 4,140 of record JAVKMA010000275.1, read on the forward strand.
AGATAAGAAGCGGGTTAAGCTGACAACACACTTGAATAATCAAGCTAAATTCGAACAAAGCGTTATCAGTGGGATCAACTTCGGGGCGTCTAAAAAAGAACTTAGCGAAAATCAATTTCTTCAGACCTCGTTTTATTTCAAAAATTTAATAGAAAGGTCTCGCGATCAAGGAGATGAGTCTTTTATCAAGGATTTTGATGCTTTTATTGACTATCTACTCAACCAAACCACAATAATCCGTGTTGTGTGCTTTGACGAAGGCTTTGCCATCAAACTTTTTACCGTCTTAAACGACCGAGGACTTGACTTAACTGCAGCCGATATCATTAAAGCGACTTTATTACAGCAGCTAACAGACGATCGTAAAAGAGATCTATTTATTGAAGTTTGGAAACAGATTGAGCAAACGTGCAAGTCCTTTGACGAGAGTATGCAAGGGGTTTTTAATCTGTATCTTTACTATCTAAAAAGTGAGAACCCTCGAAAATCTTTGCAGGATGAGTTAAAAGAACAATTTAAAAACCTCGACCCTGAAAAAATAATTGTCGATTTACAAAAATTTGCTGAAAATATTGCGGAAATACTGGCATCATCTGGTGATAAAGATATTTCAATGCTAAAGTATTTGCCCCAATCGATTTATTGGAAGTCGATCTTAGCCACGGCCAAGCAGGTCAATTACGCCGAATACGCAGAACTTAAATCCGTGATCACCAAGTATTTCTATCAAAGCTGGATTGCCGGCGGGACCGCCAATCGAATAAAACAAACTTCGTTTAATCTTCTCAAAAAAATAAAGAATAAAGAATCTGTTAACGATATTAAAGAAGTTCTCATTAAGAACCTTGAAGCGCATCCATCTTATCTAAACTCGCTATCTGAACAAAATGTTTATTGGCACAAATGGCATAAGCCACTGTTGCTGTCAATTGAATACTTCCAGTCCGATACCAAACATTTTATTGAACTGTCATCCGACCTTCACACTGAGCACGTTTTACCGCGGGAGTGGGACTACGACAACTCAACTTGGCGTCAAGAGTTTTCGAAAGAAACCGCAATTCCGCTGCTTAATACCTTAGGTAATTTAACGCTACTCTCAGGATTCAAGAATATTCGCGCAAGTAACCGCAGTTACAAAGATAAGCTTGAAATTTATAAGGGCAAAGGGCTAGATGGGCGGACCTCGTTTGAAATCACCCAACAAATAATGTCAGATTACCCCGTTTGGTCCTCAGAATCCATTCAATCACGTCAGGAATGGATCGTATCTGAAACAAAGCGAATTCTCGATATTAAAAGTTTTTAATACCGGTCAGCGCTTTTAAAAATTGCTTTAATTTGATGATGAATTCTGAGCGCGGCTAATCTGAACTTGTCCCCTAAAAGTGGAGCGGCTCAGTAATAGCTGACGCTACTCATGCCGTGCTCGCGGTATAGCGTGCCAACTGGCGCGTCTGATTCTCCTTGTTTCAAGATCGCCATGACCTAGCTATCGCTATATTTGCTTGCCTTCAGTTGTAAAAACTCTTTCTGCCATCAGGCTTTGAAGTCTCTATTTTTAACAGTCCTTAATTGGTGGGGGATTACCTACGCTAATGAACGAGTAATTTAGTGATGCACCAATGAAAGAGGGCGCTCACTGGTCTTTAATGAACACCCTTAAAACATTGTGATGATGCCGATTGCCGGATTATCCGATAAATCAATCAAGGACACTCTGCAAAAATCGGGGTATCCTCAGGTATTGATAATGCATAGAAACCGTTAATTCACCATGAACCAAATTAGCTTATCGCAAACAGGTTTTGAGTTGTCCGCAAAAACGACACGTAAAAGGACACGTAAAAGGATATTTTTAGACGAGATGCACGCGCATCATCCCGTGGGACATATTGGTCGGCTTGATCGCCAAACACGCCCCCAGCGGGGTCAAGGGACGTCCATCGTTTCCTGTTCCCGTCATGCTACGCATTCACTTAATGCAGCAATGGTTTGGCTTGTCAGACCCCGCTATGGAAGAGGCGTTGCACGATACGCCTATTTATCGTGAGTTTGCAGGCCTCGATGCAGGCATCAGTCGCATTCCCGACGAGACAAGGATCTTGCGCTTTCGCCGTTTGCTTGAAGAACACCAACTGGCCGATCAAATACTGGCGGCGGTCAACGTCACTCTCGTACAGGCAGGGCTCTTACTCAAAGCAGGCACAGCCGTCGATGCCACACTTATCCCCGCACCCAGCTCCACTAAAAATAACGATGGTGCACGTGATCCTGAAATGACCTCTAGCAAGAAAGGTAATAACTACCACTTTGGCATGAAAGCTCACATTGGCGTTGATATCGAATCAGGACTGGTTCACACCGTTCATACCACCACAGGCTCCAGCCATGACGTGACGCAAGCGCACGAGTTACTGCACGGTGAGGAGCGGATGGTGTTTGCCGACTCAGGCTACCGAGGCGTGACCAAACGTGATGAAATCAAAGAGCAGGAGCACCAACCCGAATGGCACGTGGCGATGATGCCCAGCAAGCGCAAGGCTTTGGCTAAGTTGGATAGAGGCACCGCGCTAGGTGCTCTCTACGAGAAATTGGAGAAGATCAAGGCCAGCGTACGCGCCAAGGTGGTGCATCCGTTTTGGGTCATCAAATGCCAATGGCATTACAGAAAAACAAGATACAAAGGTTTGTTCAAAAACACGATGCAAATCGTGACGTTATTTGCACTGTCCAACTTATGGATGGCAAGACGCGCTGTGATCAGTCGGCCATTGCGAGTGCAGGGATAAGTGCTTGAGTGCTTGAGTGCTTGAATGCTTGAGTGCTTGAGTGTTTGAGTGTTTGAGTGTTTGAGTGTTTGAGTGTTTGAGTGCGCCCAAAATGCGCCAAGGCACTGAAAAATAGGGTGGAAACGCTCAAAATACGGGGGGTGAGGACTTCGTTCGCAAAAATGGAGGACTCAAACCCAATTTATCAACCAATCTCCGCTTTGGCGGGGGTTATGC
>JAVKMA010000276.1:0-8845 GCA_031538685.1 Burkholderiaceae bacterium
GGGCGTAGACCACGATCATCAACGATGACATCAATTCCTGCATCGACCAACTGTTGATACAACAACTGCGCTTGCACTTGTACGTCCGTTGATTTATCCGCACCGATCAGGCAAATCACCACCGAAAAGGGGGCGATAGATGCGGGCCAAATAATGCCTTTATCGTCAAAGTTTTGTTCAATTGCCGCGCCCATGATGCGTGTGATGCCAATGCCGTAACAACCCATTTGCATCGGTTGCGGTTTACCGTTCTCATCCAAGTAATTGGCATTGAGGTCAATCGAGTAGCGCGTGCCTAATTGGAATACGTGGCCGACTTCTATTCCTCGTTCGAGCACCAGCGCACCGCCGCCGCAAGGCGAGGGATCTCCTGCAACGACATTTCGAATATCGGCGACTTCTGGTTCGGGCAAATCGCGCCCCCAATTTACGCCGGTGAAATGATGGTCAACTTGATTGGCGCCGCACACAAAATCGCTCATGCGCGCAACGGTAGTGTCGGCAATTACGCGGACGCCTGTTAATCCGATAGGGCCTAAATATCCTGGTGGTGTACCAAAGTGGGTCAGAATTTCGCTTTCAGTGGCAAAACGAAAATCAGTCATTCCACTGATTTTGCCCACTTTAATTTCGTTGAGCTCGTGATCGCCACGGATTAACAACAGGCAAATTTGTGCCGCTTTGCCTTCACCTTGATCGACCGCTAACACCAATGATTTGACAGTTTGGGTCAAAGGCAATTTTAAAAATTCTGCGACGGATTCACATTTGCTTTGTTGTGGTGTTAGCGTCAAAGTTAAGGCTTCTTTGGCGCTCACTCGTTCAGACAATAAGGGCAGGGCCTGGGCCGATTCGATATTGGCGGCAAACGATGAAGTGGGGCAGTACACCAGCGCATCTTCGCCAGTTTTGGCGATGACGTGAAACTCGTGCGAACCTTCGCCGCCGATGGCGCCGTTATCCGCTTGAACTGCGCGGAACTGCAACCCAAAGCGCGTGAAAATCGCGATGTAGGCGTCAAACATTTTTTGGTAACTGATTTTTAATCCCTCGACATTGCGATCAAAAGAATACGCGTCTTTCATCGTAAATTCGCGTCCGCGCATCACGCCAAAGCGGGGCCGACGCTCATCACGAAACTTGGTTTGAATGTGATACAGATTAAGGGGAAGCTGGCGATAAGATTTGATTTCGCTGGCGACCACTGAGGTCACGACTTCTTCCGAGGTTGGTTGAATAATAAAGTCGCGGCCATGTCGATCTTTCACGCGCATGAGTTCAGCGCCATATTTTTCCCAACGTCCCGTTTGTTGCCACAATTCGGCCGGTTGCACAACCGGCATCGACAATTCAATTGCACCTGCCGCATTCATTTCGTTGCGCACGATGGCTTCAATTTTTCGAATAATCCGCAAACCCATGGGCATATAGGTGTAAATCCCTGCCGCCATGCGTTTAATCAAGCCCGCGCGCAACATCAGTTGATGACTGATGATTTCAGCGTCGGCGGGTGCTTCTTTGAGCGTCGAAATAAAGAACTTTGAGGCAAGCATGGAATCAATAAAAATTAAAGCAGCAAGAAAATTAGGGGTGGCTTGAATAACGCTGTTTTGTCGTGCGCTAGCGGATTGTTTCCCCTTGGCTTAACGCACGAAAACACTCTTCAGAGTCCTTATTGAGAACATTTTTAGGATAAAACTTCCGCGATCAATTCAATTTCTACGCAAGCGCCCAGTGGAATTTGCGCGACACCGAAGGCGGAGCGGGCGTGAATGCCCTTGTCGCCAAAAATTTTGACCAGTAATTCCGAGGCGCCATTGATCACCAAATGGTGTTCGGTAAATTCAGCGCTTGAATTAACCAAGCCCATCAATTTGACGATACGCACTTTTTCCAAATCACCGATGGCGGCTTGTAAAGTTCCGATCAAATCAATTGCGGCAGCGCGTGCGGCATCTTTGCCTTGCGCGGTGGTCATGGTACTGCCCAGTTTGCCCGTCCAAACGGCGCCGTCTTTTTTGCTCAAATGACCCGAAACATAAAGAGTGTTGCCGATGCGTTGTGTCATCACGTAAGCGGCTGCGGGCGTGGCGGGGGCTGATAAAGAAATGCCTTCAGCGATCAATTGTTGGGCGATGGTCATGTTAGTAGGCGTAAAAGAAAACGGTGATTCTACGGAAACCTGTAGCGATGCCTTGATCAACACCCGTGTCGCCACTACGAATCTGATGCGGATCGGATTCACATCAGGCGCACAAAATTCAATTGATAAAGTCGTTACACTGCGCGCCTCTGATTATTTTAAGCGGCCTAAAAATGTTTGTTGACTCACATTGTCACCTGAACTTCCCTGAATTTATTGATACTTTGGATAGTGTGATCGATGATATGCGGGCGGCGCAGGTGTCCCATGCGCTGACCATTTCGGTAAAGTTAAACGAATGCCCGCAAGTGATCGCGCTGGCGCATCGTTATCCCAATTTATACGCCAGTGTTGGAGTGCATCCGGATGAAGATGATCAGGATGAAAACGGCACCGCTCCCGAAGCGACGGTCGATCAGTTGGTAGCGTTGGCGACTGATCCCAAAGTGATTGCGATTGGCGAGACCGGTTTGGACTATTACCGACGCAGCGATGACGCGTTCAAAGCCAATCAGCAAGCGCGTTTTGCGCGGCATATCGAAGCGGCGCGGATTAGTCAAAAACCACTCGTGATTCATACCCGCAATGCGTCTGAAGATACTTTGGCGATGATGCGCGAACACAAGGCGGATCAGGTCGGCGGTATTTTGCATTGCTTCACCGAAAGTAAAGAAGTTGCGTTCGCGGCGCTAGACTTGGGTTTTTATATTTCGTTTTCAGGAATCATAACGTTTAAAAACGCGCATAGTCTGCGTGAGGTTGCGCAAGCTATCCCTTTAGAACGAACCTTGATAGAAACCGATTCACCGTATTTAGCGCCGGCACCACATCGCGGTAAAACCAACAGCCCAGCCTTTGTTCCTTTGGTCGGCGCGGCGCTGGCGCAAGTTCGTGGAATTTCGTTAGAATCTGTGGCAGCAGCGACCAGTATGAATTTTTTTCGTTTGTTTTCTCTTTCTTCTTAATTATTATTGCTATGAAAAACTTCATTTCCTTTAAAGCGGTTTCTTCAATGTTGGCGATCACTTTGACCTTGACTGCTTTTTCAGCGCAGGCGCAAAATGTCGCGGTGGTCAACGGTAAAGCAATTCCTTCGTCCATGCTCAATGTTTTGGCGGCGCAACAAAAAAACTTGGGGCAAGAAGACACGCCAGAATTGCGCGCCATGTTGAAAGACGAATTGATCAATCGTGCGGTGATCGAACAAGAAGCGGAACGGCAGGGCTTGGCAAAAGAATCAGAAATTGCAACGCAAATGCAGCTTGCGCGTCAAACAATTTTGATTCGTGCGTTGGCGAGCGACTTTAAAAAGAAAAATCCGGTGAGCGCAGCAGATGTCCAAAAAGAATATGATCAATACAAGAACGGTGCTAGCAATAAGGAATACCATGCTCGTCACGTCTTGGTCGCCACCGAAGAAGAAGCTAAAGATGTTTTAGCAAAAATTCGAGCAGGTCAAAAGTTTGAAACCTTAGCTGAAAAATCATTGGATTCAGGCTCTGCAAAAACTGGTGGCGATTTAGGTTGGGCTGCGCCAAACGCTTATGTGAAGCCATTTAGCGATGCCTTAACAGCCTTGAAAGTCGGCCAAGTCACCAGTAATCCGGTAAAAACAGAATTTGGTTATCACGTGATTCGTTTGGAAGAAGTTCGCGATGCAACCTTGATTCCGTTTGCCGATGTGAAACAACAAATCGAAGACAGTTTGATTGAAAAACGCTTACGCGAATTTCAAGCAGCCTTGCGCGCTAAAGCGAAAGTGGAATAAGTCCACTTGGTTTTTAGTAGACCTGTTTCGACTACAAAGCGGCGTGCGTAGAAATAGAGATGTTTGAATAGCCGCTCTGAGGTATTGCATTGTTGAATAGTGTTGAGAAATGTTGAGTAGTGCCGACCCCTGCTTTTGCGGGGGTCTTTGTTTTTTTCACCGCAATTTTGTTGAAGCCGCCATTCCCTGTTTTATGAATAACGACAATGTGCCAGAGCAGATAGATGAAATCGAGGCCGAGTTGCCCGCGTTAACCGAGTTGCCCGCGTTAAAGTTGCTGGTGCCTTTTGCGATGCATGGCGAGCGCCTAGATAAATTTATTAGCGATACTTTGAAACTCGACCCAGAGTTTCAAGGCTGGCAGGACACATCACGCGTGCGCGTTCAGGATTGGATCCGCGCGGGTCAAGTGTTGGTGACCAGTGGATCAGAATCGCGGACGGTGATCGATACGCGTTATGGCTTGAAAGGTGGCGACGAGTTGATGGTGACGCCGCGCGAAAGCGAAATTCAACAATCGTTTCGCGCCCAAGACATCGCTTTTGAAGTGATTTATGAAGACGATGATGTCGCGGTGATTAACAAACATGCAGGTTTAGTGGTGCATCCGGCGGCAGGTAATTGGAGCGGTACTTTGATGAACGGTTTGCTGTTCCGTTACCCCGAAGTTGCGCGCTTACCACGTGCCGGTTTGGTGCATCGTTTGGACAAATTGACCAGTGGAGTTTTGGTGGTGGCCAAAAATTTACATGCGCAAAATTTATTGATCAATCAATTGCAAGACCGCAGCATGAAACGACGCTATTTGGCTTTTGTGTGGGGCACTCCGCCAGAAAAGGGCAAGATTGATCAAGCGATTGCGCGGCATCCGACGGCGCGAACCAAAATGGCGATTGTCGGCAATGGGAAGCCGGCTTTGACGTATTACCAAGTCTTGGGTTGGCAGGAATCACCGACCTGCGCTTTGTTGCGCTGCGATTTGGCGACTGGGCGAACGCATCAAATTCGCGTGCATTTAGAGCATGTCGGCTTTCCTTTATTGGGCGACGTGGTCTACGCCGGACGAATGAAATCGCAGCAAAATATTTTGCCGCGCCAGGCTTTACACGCCCAACAAATTGGCTTTATTCATCCGCGCAACCATAAGCATTTGCAGTTTCGCGCGTCGGTGCCCGACGACTTATTAGCGCTTGCGGATCGTTTGGATTTGCGCGATGCGATTGACGATGTTAGCTAATTCTGATGCAGCGTGGTGGCAGGCGCGGGTGATTCCGCAATGGCCGTCCAGTTTCATGATTCAAGATTCGGTCATGAGCGCGATGACCACGCGCGTGGGCGGGGCCTTGAATGATGTGCGCGGGTTTAATCTGGCGCAGCATGTGGGTGATGAGGCTCGTCGGGTGCAACAGAATCGTGCGCAAGTGGAAACGGTTTTTGGCCGTCCATTGGCGTGGTTAAATCAGACCCACAGCGCAACTGTGGTGAATGTTGATGAAGTGATGCCCGATATTTTGCGCGGCATTCCGGTGAACGCGGATGCATCGGTGAGCTTTTCAACGCGCTATGCCTGCGTGGTGATGACTGCGGATTGTTTGCCGATTTTGTTGTGTAGCAATGACGGTAAAGCGGTCGCGGCGATTCATGCAGGTTGGCGTGGCGTGATCAATGGCGTGATCGAGGCGACAGTGGCAAAATTGCAGTTGCATCACCCTGCGACTTATGCCGCTTGGTTAGGGGTGTGCATAGGCCTTGATGCGTTTGAGGTCGGTCCAGAAGTTCGCGCGCAATTTATGGACGCAGGATTTTCGAAGACGGCGTTCAAAGCCAGCGCGGACAAGACTTCAGATAAAGCTGTGGCTAAAACTTCGGATCGTTACTACGCGGATTTACACGCACTGGCTCAATTGGCCCTAGCGCGTGTGGGTGTAACGCAGGTGAGTGCTGCCTCAGGATGTACGTTTGCGCAAGGAAATCAGTTTTATTCCTATCGTCGTGACACGCAACAACACTCGCCACAAGGCCGCATGGCCAGTGTGATCGCACGAAGGGTGTAATTTTATTTTTATTTTTATGTCAGACCCTCTAACTTCTGCTCCACCGACGACGTCGAATTTTTTGCGCAGTTTGATTGAACGCGATTTAGAAAAAACGCCGACGGCATTAGGCGAACCCGCCATTGTGACGCGCTTCCCGCCAGAACCTAATGGGTATTTGCATATTGGGCACGCCAAATCCATCGTGATTAATTTTGGTTTGGCGCAGCAATATGGCGGCAAATGCCATATGCGTTTTGATGACACCAATCCTGAAAAAGAAAGCGATGAATACGTTCAGTCAATTTTGGATACGGTGCGTTGGCTGGGTTATTCGTGGAACGATGGCGCGACAGAACACTTGTATTTTGCGAGTGATTATTTTGAACCTTTGTTCGAGATGGCGTGCGCCTTGATTCGGGCGGGCCACGCGTATGTCGATTCGCAAACTGCGGAGGAGATTCGCCTGGGCCGAGGCAATTTAACCCACCCGGGCATTGATTCACCTTTTCGCAATCGCTCTGCCGCAGAGTCTTTACAAATGTTTCAGGACATGCGTGCAGGAAAATTCGCCGATGGATCGCAAGTACTGCGTGCCAAAATTGATATGTTGGCGCCCAATATCAATTTGCGTGATCCGGTGTTGTATCGAATTCGACGCGCCCATCATCACCGCACGGGCGATGCTTGGTGTATTTATCCGATGTACGACTACACACATCCGATTTCAGACGCTTTGGAAAAAATCACGCATTCTTTGTGTACTTTGGAATTTGAAGACCATAGACCTTTATATAACTGGTTGCTGACGACTTTGCAGAGTCTGGGTTATTTCGCGCATCGCTTGCCACAACAAACAGAGTTCGCACGTTTGAACCTGTCCTTCACCTTGACCAGCAAACGTAAATTGTTGAAATTGGTGACTGAACAGCGGGTGCGCGGTTGGGATGATCCGCGCTTGCCAACCTTAGCGGGATTGCGTCGGCGCGGCTATACGCCGGCGGCGATTCGTTTGTTCTGTGATCGTGCGGGGGTGTCAAAAGCCGATAGTTGGATTGATGTTGCAACGCTTGAAGGCGCATTGCGTGAAACTTTGGAATTAGACGCGGCGCGTGCCGTGGCGGTGATTGATCCGCTGGAGCTGGTGATTGATAATTTTCCTGAAGGTCAAATCGAAGCTTGCCATGCGCCGATTCATCCGAATTTTCTCGAACGCGGGCAACGGCATTTTGCTTGGAGTCGGCAGTTGTGGATTACGCGGGATGATTTTCAAGCAGTGCCTGAAAAAGGTTTTTTTCGTTTGACTCCTGGTGCGCGGGTGCGCCTGCGACATGGTTTTGTGGTCCAGTGCACCGGCTTTGATGCGGACGAAACGGGACGCGTAACGCGCGTGCATTGCGATTATTTTGCGGATAGCAAAAGCGGTACCGACGGTGCGAACTTGTATAAAGTCAAAGGTAATATCCATTGGCTCAGCTGGCACGATGCGGTCTCTGCCGAGTTTCGTTTGTACGAGCGTTTGTTCTTGACAGAAAATCCCGAAGCACAAAGTGACGAGATTGAAGCCGTGCTGAACCCCGACTCCGAAAAAATAGTGTTTGGATTTTTAGAGCAGGGCATTCAAAACGCCGCGCCTTTGAGTCATTTTCAGTTCGAGCGCGTCGGTTATTTTGTCAGCGATGCGCAGGACCATACACCAGCCAAGCCGGTGTTTAATTTGGCCATTGGTTTAAAAAAATAAAAGCGTTTTTTTAACGCTTCATTTAACGGTAAAAACCTTGACCACACAACGCTACTCCGTTACTCCGCACCCTATCGAGACCTTGTTGACTTGGGTCAAATCGGGCGAGATCGCCATTCCTGAGATTCAGCGCCCCTTTGTTTGGGAGGCGACCAAGGTTCGTAACTTGTTGGATTCCTTGTACCAAGGTTTCCCAGTTGGCTATCTGATTGCCTGGCGCAACCCCACCGTCAAGCTCAAGGATGGATCAACATCCGCGGGCAAGCGAATACTCATTGATGGCCAACAGCGTGTCACCGCTTTGATGGCGTCCTTGTTGGGCATTGAGGTGCTTAATGAGGATTACGAAACAGTCAATATCAAAATCGCTTTCAATCCGCAAGAAGAAAAGTTTGAAGTAGCCAACTCTGCTATTCAAAAAAATGCAGCGTGGTGGCCCAACCTTGTCTCCATTTTTGACCCGGCTATTGACCTGTTTCAGCTGGTATCTGATTACTGCACGGCCAACCCAAGCTGCCAACAAAACGATCTTTTTAAAGTGGTCACCCGTCTCAAAGGCATTGTTCACAACCACGTGGGTGTGATTGAGCTGGCTGAAGACTTGGACATTGAAACCGTCACCGAAATTTTTATTCGCGTGAATTCGGCTGGTAAAGCGCTGTCGCAAGCCGACTTTGCCATGTCCAAAATTGCAGTTAACGAAAACTACGGCGGCAATGTCTTGCGCAAAGCTATTGATTACTTTTGCCACTTAGCCATATCACCTGAATTCAAAGCCAAGATTGAAAAAGGCGACAAGGCATTCATCGCATCCGAGTTCTACGGCAAGATGAAGTGGATTTGTAATGTCAACGACGACATTTACGACCCCAACTACACCGACATGCTTCGCGTAGCCTTCACCTCTGAGTTTGGCCGCGGTAAGCTCCAAGACTTGGTCGCCTTGCTTTCTGGACGTAACTTTGTGACCAAAGCCTACGAAGACAGCATTGCAGAAGACTCGTTCAAGAAGCTCAAAAGCGGTATTCTGGCGTTCATCAACGAAACGCACTTTGACCGGTTCACCATGATTCTGCGATCGGCGGGGTTCATCACCAGTGACATGATCACCAGCCAGAACGCCGTGAACTTTGCCTATATCGTGTATCTGCGCGGACGCA
>JAVKMA010000277.1:0-6038 GCA_031538685.1 Burkholderiaceae bacterium
AAAAACTCGGTTTGTGCGTGATAACGTAGCGCGTGATAACTTAAATCTTGCGTACCGCCGTGATGGCTGGCCGGAATACGTGCTTGTATGGCCGGTAGTGCGCGTGATAAAGATTCACCGGCTAAGACCCGTGTGATCACTTGCGCAGAAGCGTCGAGTAAGGCAGAAAGGGGAACGCTGGTCATGATCGGTCACCTCAGAAAATGCGACGCAAATTAAATGATGCGCACTGCGGCGCGCTGAACAAACGAATTGAACGACGCACTATATCGCGTGTCGATGATTCATTTTCGAGGATTCATTTTTTTAGCGCGGAGCGCGCTTATACAATCATGAATCTTTATCAGCGTGCATCAATCTATCCTATCTTATGGCGACCAACACATTAGGAACTTTTTTTGCGGTGACGACTTTTGGCGAGTCGCACGGCGCGGCAATAGGCTGTGTGATTGATGGATGCCCGCCTTTATTATCGCTCAGTGTTGATGATTTGTTGGGTGATTTGGCGCGCCGTAAACCCGGTACCTCGTCGTTTGTGACGCAACGTAAAGAGGACGATATGCCGGAAATTTTATCGGGCGTGTTTGCTGGCAAAACTACCGGTGCACCGATTGCGATCATGATTCGTAATCAAGATCAACGCAGTAAAGATTATGGTGAGATCGCTGAAAAATTTCGCCCGGGACACGCTGATTACACTTATTGGCATAAATACGGCATTCGAGATTATCGTGGCGGCGGCCGTTCGTCTGCGCGTTTAACTGCGCCCATCGTGGCGGCGGGCGCAGTGGCTAAAAAATGGTTAGCTGAAAATTTTTCGATCACGATCCGCGCCTATGTATCGCAAATCGGTAGTAAACAGATTCCTTTTCATGATTGGGCCTCCTTAGATGCGGGCTTTGAAAAAAATCCGTTTAATGTTGCCGATTTAACAGCAGTGCCACGCTTGAAGAGATATTTGCGTGACATTGCTAAATCACAAGATTCGATTGGCGCGCGAATTGAAGTTATTGCCTGCAATGTTCCGGTGGGTTGGGGGGCGCCTTTATTTCAAAAACTCGACGCCAATATCGCGGCGGCGATGATGGGGATAAATGCGGTTAAGGGCGTTGAAATTGGTGCAGGATTTGCTGCGGTCGCACAAAAAGGTAGCGAACATAATGATGAAATCCGTTCAACTGAATTTTTGTCGAATCATTCGGGTGGTGTGTTGGGTGGGATTTCCAGCGGTCAGGATATTTGTGTCTCGGTGGCGTTTAAACCCACGCCCAGTATTTTACAAACGCGCCGCACGATTGATCAAAATGGCCAAGAAACCACTTTGATGACCAAAGGCCGACATGATCCTTGCGTGGGTTTACGCGCGCCGCCGATTGTGGAAGCTATGCTGGCTTTGGTTTTGATGGATGCGGCCTTGCAGCAACGTGCACAATGCGGCACGACATAATTGATCGCACAACCAATTAATGTGCTTTCAATTAAAGCACATTCAATTAAGTTACATGCAATTAAGTTACATGCAATTAAGTTACATGCAATTTTTTAAACACCGCTAGGCATATTCTGAATAAATTCTCTGAGGTGTTTTTTCATCGAGTTTTAATTTAATGGAAACAATGGATTGGCGCATGATAAAACAGCGTTCTTCCTAAGATTGAAGTTATTCAGACCATTCATCGTTCTTTACCAGCAAGTCACTGTGCCTTTTAATTTCCCTATTTTTTTGACGTGGTTACGCGTGATTGCCATCCCTTTATTGGCGATTATTTTTGTAATTCCTGATAGCGTTTTGTCTTACAAGGCAACCAATATTTTGGCGATGGTTTTGTTTGTTGGTAGCGCGATTACTGATTGGTTGGATGGTTATTTGGCGCGACGTTGGAATCAAGTGTCGGCCTTTGGCGCATTTTTAGATCCAGTGGCGGACAAATTGTTAGTCTGTTCAACCTTGTTAATTCTGGTCGATCAAGGACGAACGTATGCCCTAATGGCCTTGATTATTGTGGGACGTGAAATCACCATCGGCGCTTTGCGCAAATGGATGGCGCAATTGGGTTCCGTCAAATCCATGGCCGTTAACCACCTAGGAAAAATTAAAACCACTTTGCAAATGATTGCCTTGCCGATGCTTTTGTATTACGACAATATCGCTGGGTTTAATACGCGTTTTTGGGGTGAACGGATGCTCGAAGCAGCCGCGGTCATGACGGTTGTTTCGATGTTTTATTACTTACAAAGAGCGCGCGTGATTTTGAAACAAAAAAATTTACTTTAGGCGGGCCTTTAAGCGACTCTTTAAGCCGTCAAAAGCGTATTTTGCCACGCGATTTTGCGGACAAAGTACTGGGTGTTATGCAAGTTTGTCGTCATATCTCTATAATCGCGCTTTACTCAAAATAGAATAGCGATTGATATGACCAAGCTTGTATTTGTGACTGGTGGTGTAGTCTCCTCTCTCGGTAAAGGAGTGGCTGCAGCTTCTTTAGCGGCGATTCTCGAAGCGCGTGGACTGTCGGTGACTTTGGTCAAACTTGATCCGTATATCAACGTCGATCCCGGGACGATGAGCCCGTTTCAGCATGGCGAAGTGTTTGTCACCGAAGACGGCGCGGAAACAGACTTGGATTTGGGGCATTACGAACGTTTTGTCAAAACGCGGATGCGCCGCGCCAATAATTTCACCACAGGACAAATTTACGAATCGGTTTTGAAAAAAGAGCGACGCGGTGATTATTTAGGCAAAACGGTTCAAGTGATTCCACACATCACCAACGAAATCATCGAATTTATGTTGCGCGGCGTCAAAGGTTTTGATGTGGGGATTATCGAAATTGGCGGCACTGTCGGCGATATTGAATCCCTCCCATTTTTGGAGGCCGCGCGTCAATATAGTTTGCGTGCAGGGCCTGGTCAAACCGCGTTCATCCATTTAACCTTGGTGGTGTATTTGGCTTCAGCGGGTGAGTTAAAAACCAAGCCAACGCAGCACAGCGCGCAAAAATTACGTGAAATCGGGATTTCTCCAAATATCATTTTGTGCCGCGCCGATCGCGACATTCCAGAGGATGAACGCGAAAAAATCAGTTTGTTTAGTAATGTGCCGATGCCTGGTGTGATATCGCTGACTGATACTGACAATATCTATAAAATTCCTTTAATCTTACATCGTCAAAAGCTCGACAAAATGGTGTGTCAAGTTTTGAATCTGCCCGAGGTCGAAGCAGATTTAAGTCAATGGCAAAAAATTATTGATGCCATGGCGATACCGCAACACACCATTCGCTTGGCGATGGTTGGTAAATATGTGGATCTGACCGAGTCATACAAATCCCTCACCGAAGCCTTGCGACACGCGGGTATTCATACCGATACCAAGGTTGAGATTGACTATATTGATTCGGAAAGTTTGGAGCGCGAAGGTGTGGCGCAATTAAGTCGTTTTGATGCGATTTTGGTTCCTGGTGGCTTTGGTCGACGTGGCGTTGAAGGCAAAATTGCCGCCGCCAATTACGCCCGTATACATCAGATTCCGTATTTGGGAATTTGTTTGGGAATGCAAGTTGCCTTGATTGAATATGCGCGCAACATGGCTGGAATTGCGGCGGCAAACTCGACAGAATTTGAAGAAAATACCGTCGCGCCGGTGGTTGCCTTGATCGCTGAATGGCAAGATAAAAGTGGACAAACGATTAAACGTAACAAAGAATCGAATAAAGGCGGCACGATGCGTTTAGGCGCGCAAACTTGTGCGGTGAAAAGTGGATCTTTGGCCGCCAAAATTTATGGTACAGAAGTGACCGAGCGTCATCGCCATCGTTACGAAGCCAACAATAAACTGTTACCGCAGATTGAAGCGGCGGGGTTGGTGGTGTCGGCGCGCACACCTCATGAAGATTTATGCGAAATTATGGAGTTGCCGCAAAGCGTGCATCCCTGGTTTATGGGTGTGCAGTTCCATCCTGAATTTACCTCGACTCCACGTGCCGGCCACCCTTTGTTTATCTCGTTTATTAACGCAGCCTTGGCGCGTCAAGTCAAAATTTAAATTTTTTTAAATCACCAATAGACCCAGCAACAATTTATTCGCCTCAATAAACACTTTAAAAGGAAATAAAAAATGACTCAACAATCAATGTATCAAGCCAGTGTCCCAGTATTAGTTCGAATGTTAGGTAATTTGCGCGGTTTGTTGGACAAGGCCGAAGCCCACGCTACCGAGCATAAGTACGATCCACAAGTGTTATTGACCACACGTCTGTATCCAGACATGTACCCTTTGATCAGACAAGTGCAAATCGTGTGCGATAACGCCAAGGGCTGTGTAGCGCGGCTATCGGGTCAAGAGCCACCTAAGCACGAAGACAACGAAGTGACGATCACCGATTTACGCGCTCGTATCGACAAAGTGTTGGTTTTGGTCAAAACCTTTACACCCGCCCATATTGATGGCAGCGAAGGCAAGGCAATTGAGTTGAAGTTTGGCCCGACCTACACCTTGAATTTTACGGGTCTTGATTACTTAAATCAGTTTGTATTAGGCAATGTGTATTTTCATATTTCGATGGTCTATGCGATTTTGCGTGGTTCTGGTGTGCCAATTGGCAAAATGGATTTTTTAGGAAAATCATGAAACTTTGCTCCTATACCGTAGGCAACAATTTACCGTTTTTTTTAATCGCCGGACCTTGCGTGATTGAGTCGCGTGAGATGGCCTTGGAAACCGCGACTGCCTTGCGCGATATGACGGCCGCCTTGGGCCTTCCGTTTATTTATAAATCCTCGTTTGATAAAGCCAATCGCTCCTCGGGTACGTCGTTTCGTGGTTTAGGCATGGCTAAGGGACTGGAAATTTTGGCCGAGGTCCGCGCCACGGTGGGAGTTCCGGTGTTGACCGATATTCACGAAATCGACGAAATCAAACCGGTGGCGGCGGTGGTGGATGTCTTGCAGACCCCTGCTTTTCTGTGTCGGCAAACCGATTTCATCAGTGCCTGTGCGCAATCGGGTAAACCAGTCAATATCAAAAAAGGTCAGTTTCTTGCGCCGCACGATATGAAGAACGTGATTGATAAAGCGCGTAGTGCCGCCAAGGAAGCTGGTTTATCCACTGATGTGTTTATGGCCTGTGAGCGTGGAGTCAGTTTTGGTTACAACAATTTGGTGTCTGATATGCGCGCCTTAGCAATCATGCGTGAATGCGAGTGCCCGATTGTTTTTGATGCAACGCATTCGGTGCAATTGCCCGGTGGACAAGGAACCACATCTGGCGGACAATCAGAATTTGTGCCGGTGTTAGCGCGTGCGGCCATTGCAGTGGGTGTAGCGGGCTTGTTTATGGAAACGCATCCCAATCCTAAGGAGGCCAAATCGGATGGCCCTAACGCGGTCAAATTGTCAGAGATGCCCGATTTACTGGCATCGCTACAAAAAATTGATCGCGTGGTTAAAGGTCTTTAATTACACGTTTTGAATTGAGTAATTTTATTTCTAAGGCTACGACCATGGCGACACATACCGCACAATTGATCTGGCAAAGGCAAGGACAAGCCTTTATCGACAATCAATATAGTCGTGGCCACGAGTGGCACTTTGATGGCGGTGCCATCGTTGCCGGATCATCATCGCCGGACGTCGTACCTTTACCGATGTCTGTGGCGGAGAATGTGGATCCGGAGGAAGCGGTGGTTGCGGCTTTATCCAGTTGCCATTTATTATTTTTTTTAAGTCTTGCCGCTAAGAAAAAATGGCTCGTAGATGAGTATCGCGATGCTCCCCTGGGGACGATGGGGCCAAATGCCAAAGGCAAAATCGGATTGACGCACATTACTTTGCGTCCACAAGTGATTTTTTCGGACATCAGTCCGGGCACTAATCTCCCCAGTAAAGAGGAAGTGCAGGCCCTACACGATCGTGCGCATGATTTGTGCTATATCGCAAATTCATTAAATGCTGAAATTTTTATTGACCCTGTTTTTAAATAACTGACTTATTTCTAAGGAAAAATCATGAGTGCAATTGTTGACATTATTGGCCGCGAA
>JAVKMA010000278.1:0-1908 GCA_031538685.1 Burkholderiaceae bacterium
AACAAGCATGATCCCCACCACCGCCAAAACCCCCCCGCTCGAACACAAACGCCTGTCTTTTGGCCAACTGGCCGTGGACGTGCTGGAAATCGACGGCGAACTCTACTTTTATGCGCCACGTCTGGCGCGGTCTTTGGAGTACACCGATGCCACAAGAATGTGGAGCAGGTCGAGGCAAAAGGGGGTGCATTAGATGTGCCCTCTTTTGGGGCTGAACCTGAGACCTGCCCTGCATTGGATGCAGGGCAGGTACCCCCCAAATCCGCAGAGCAGGTCGGCCAAATGCGTGAGGTCAACATGCTCACCGAGGCCGGTTTTTACCGCGTGGTGCTGCGCAGCCAGTCGGCGGTGGCCGAACCCATGAAGAAATGGGTGGTGAGTGACGTTTTGCCCAGCATCCGTAAAACCGGGCAATACCAAATCCACCGCGTGGCCGACGAACTCAAGCTCAAGCTGGCCTTCACCCCGGCGCAGTGGGCGTGGCTGCGCGAGCGCCCCAGCTTTGTGGACATCATTCCGCTGGCACTGGCGGGCTACAACGGGGTGGAGATCAGCCGCAAGCTGGGCTACAACACCAAGGGCATCACCGCCCGCAAGCAAATCGCCAAGCTCAAGGCACTGGGCTTTTTGCCGCAAAAGATCAAGCCCCGAGCCCAGCAGCTTGAAGAGCAAATCTTCGCCGAATTGGCCGAGGCCAAGGCTTTGCAGGCATTGCCGCAGACTTGAACCATAAATTTATGGGCCAAGTACGGGGGCTTCGGCCCCCGTTTTCATTGGGGCTCAGTATTAAAGTGCTTTCCTTTTGGTTTTGTCCCCGTCACCGCACCATAGCGGCATGGACACCATACTTTTAACCACCGGCTGGGTGGTGCAAGGCTTTTTCTTTGGGCTGGGCATCTTTGCGGCCACCGCAGCCATTGAACAGGTCAAGCGCCTAGGCCACCACCTTGGGAGCCGCCATGCTGATTGACCAATACGGCCAACCCTTCAAACAGGCCTATCTGGATGAACCCCAAACTACCCGCGTTGCCGCGCTGGCGCAGTTGCACCGCCAAGTGGCTGGGCATCCAGCGCGGGGTATCAATCCGGCACGCCTCAACGTCATCTTGGAGTCGGCTGAGCAGGGCAACCTGATCGCGCAGCATGAGCTGTTCCGCGACATGGAAGAGCGCGACGGCCATGTGTTCTCTGAGCTTTCCAAGCGCAAGCGTGCCGTGATCAAGTTGAACTGGGACATCGTGTCCCCGCGCAACCCAAGCAAGGAAGAAGAGAACCTCACTGCTTACGTCAAAGAGCTGATTCAGGACATGAGCGACTTCGAGGACATGCAGTTTGACGCGCTCGACGGCATTGGCCACGGCTTTTCAGCGCTGGAGCTGCAGTGGCAGCGCATCGGCAGCGACTGGACGGTTCAGTGCGCCAACCACCGGCCTCAGACATGGTTCCAGCTTGACCTTGAGACCCGCAACGAACTGCGCCTGCGTGACAGTTCGCCCGATGGCGAAAAGCTCCAGCCCTTTGGCTGGATGTTGCACATTCACCGGGCCATGAGCGGTTACACAGCTCGCTCTGGCTTGGCTCGCGTGCTGGTTTGGCCGTATCTGTTCAAGCACTTCTCGGTGGGCGACTTGGCTGAATTCCTGGACATCTATGGCCTGCCTTTGCGTATCGGCAAGTTCCCTTCTCAAGCCACGGACGCTGAAAAGGCCACCTTGTGGCGTGCGGTCGCTGGCATTGGCCACAACGCTGCAGGCATCATTCCTGCCTCTATGGCCATTGAGTTTCAGGAGGCCGCCAAAGGCTCCGAGAAGCCGTTTGAAGCCATGATCGACTGGTGCGAAAAGACGCAGTCCAAGGCGATCACGGGCAGCACTCTGGGCATGGGCAGCGGAGGTGGCGGCATTGGTG
>JAVKMA010000016.1:0-1893 GCA_031538685.1 Burkholderiaceae bacterium
ACCTGATTGTTCAAACGATAAATCGCATACGTTTTTCCGGCATGATCAAAGCGTCGAACATCCTCATCATCAATATCATTCAAAGCACACACTGAAATTTTTTGGTTCATAAGTAGTTTTTTAATGTTTAAGTCGTTCGCTTCTTAAGTCGTTCATTTCAACTCGTCGCAAAAATCAATTTATAAAAATATTCATCTGGATAAAAACTGTTTCTTCATCTTTATTGCTGATCGGTAATCTTTACTACGGGTAAAAATCGCGTCACCGCGTAATTCGGTTCGCGAGCTTGCCGCCAAACCGTTGGGATAATTTCACGATACGCCGCCCAGATACTGGTATAGGGTGTCGGGCTTTGGGTGGCAATCACTGTGTGCAAACGCGGTAAAGCGTGATATGGCACCATCGGAAATAAATGGTGCTCCAAGTGATAATTCATATTCCAGTACAAAAATCGAAAGACCGGATTCATCATCACCGTGCGACAATTTTTACGATGATCTAAAACATTTTCAGGCATACCTGCGTGCTGAGTCAGACCAAAAAAGGTATACAGCCACGCGCCTAAAAAAGACGGGGCGCCGACCAACAAAATTGGAATCCAAGATTGTGTGAAATAAACCAAGGCAGCGACAAGCAACCAAATACACAACCAAACACGCGCCTCGCTAATGACTTTTGACCATTCCATTTTAGGAATAAAACTTTGTTCTTCCTTATTAATTTTGCCCATTGCATTACGCAAGACTTCTTTAATTTCGTGCGTTCCTGAGTGCAATGCCAATAGATTCAAAACGAGATGCCACCACACCGGTGGCACTGGTAACGCGATTTCTGGATCGCGTCCGCGAATTAAGGTTTCGCTATGATGACGCGCGTGACTCCAGCGCCAGCGAGTTGGGCGGCGCAACACCATAAAAGCAGCCAATTGATACAAAATGGGATTGATGCGCGAATCTTTAAAGGGCGTCCCATGGCCAAATTCATGCCAGCGCGAATCTGAACTTCCCCCATACAAAGCACTGTAAATAAACAGCCACAGCCATACCCAATTTGACATCGTGAGCCAACAATAGGCCATTAAAGTGCCACTTGCGATCAACAGAATCAGCCACAAAGCAGTATCACGTAGTGCGTTTTTATTATTTCTTTGCATTAGATTTTTGAGCACCGGGCGCGATACATCGGGCGTGAACCATTGCGCGTTGACCCAGCCATTTTGGCGCGCTCGTTCAGTCGCGACATCGCTTAATTTGTAATCAGACATTTTGTAAATTTTTTTGTAAAAACATTAGTTAAAAACTGCTCTTAACCATTGCGCACACGCAAGGTTGTTCGAAAAAATATCGTAACGCGCACCACCACCATAGTCAGCAAAGGGCAAGAATTCACTACTGATTCGTGGCAGGGTATTTGTCAGCGGACAGATTGACCCGTCTTTTGCTAAAAACATAATTGCTTGACGCCAAATCTCAATCGCATCGGTGCGCCATATTTGATGAAAATCGGTTTCGTGATTAGGCGCAATGAACGGATATTGAATTCCTCGCCCTGCGTCACCATTAGCTTGTTTCATCGCCTGATTCATTGGGCCAGGAGACGCGACCGAGCGGGCGTGTGCGTGCACGACCCAGCCATTTCTCAACCACTCTTTAAATAACGCACTAGGGCTCTCTGGATGTAATAGTTCGTACGCGACCGAGGGCTCGATTCCACTTTTCATCAGTTCAACTGGATTACCCAATTTGAATAACAAATGTGCCAAATCCAAAGTGAGCCGTAAATCAATGCCCCGTCGCGCCAACAACTCACCCACTTTGGACACTTCATTAAAGCGTTCGCTCCACATATCGACGTGCACTTCAAAGCTGGGCACGCAATTCACCTTGTGCCCCA
>JAVKMA010000279.1:0-11553 GCA_031538685.1 Burkholderiaceae bacterium
GGCACCGACAGGCGCGAGCGTTTGCATGATGTCGCGTCGACCGCCAAAGGCCGCCATGGGGAAGCCACCACCGATGACTTTACCCAAGGTAGTGATGTCTGGAGTAACGCCGTAATGGCCTTGGGCTCCCGACAGCCCAACACGGAATCCGCACATCACTTCATCAAAAATTAACAGCGCGCCGTGTTGCGTGCACAGTTTGCGTAAACCTTGCAAAAACGCGGGATCACTAGGCAGTAAATTCATATTACCCGCCACCGGTTCAATGATGACGCCTGCAATGATCGCGGCGTGTTCTTTGAATGCCACTTCCAGTGCGGTAATGTCGTTGTAAGGCAGCACTAAAGAATGTTTTGCAAAATCATCTAGCACACCTGCAGAAGTCGGGTGGCCAAAGGTTAACAAGCCACTGCCTGCTTTGACCAGCAGAGAATCAGAATGTCCGTGATAGCAAGCTTCAAATTTAATCAATAAAGACCGACCGGTGAATCCGCGCGCTAAACGCACCGCACTCATAGTGGCTTCTGTACCTGAAGACACCAGACGAACTTGTTCCATCGAGGGCAATAATCGCGTCAAGGTTTCTGCCATGATCACTTCGGCTTCGGTTGGTGCGCCAAAGCTAAAACCCGATTGCAAAGCGGCGCTGACCGCCGCGATGACCGTGGGATGGCCGTGTCCTAAAATCATCGGACCCCACGAACCGATGTAGTCAATATATTCTTTGTCGTTGACATCGTACATGCGCGCGCCTTGTGCGCGGCTGATGAAGCGTGGCGTTCCGCCAACGCTGCCAAAGGCGCGTACCGGAGAATTTACGCCACCGGGGATAGTTTGTTGGGCGCGTTCAAATAAGGTTTGATTGCGATCGATAGAAGCGTTCATAAAGGGTAAAAAGGACGTCGTGGGTTTGATACAAGGACTTTAAAATAGATCGATCATAGCAAGTCGCTGTATTTATAGCAGTTGGCTTTGGGCTGGTTGGCGCGGAAATAAAATTTGCAAGGACTCCGTATCGTTTTCTGTGCGATAGGCGATCAGCGCTTCAATCGCATCAGCGGCTTTATCAACGATTTTTCGCGAGAATAGAGTAATTTCTTGTTCCCAGAAATTGATAGATGCCACAGTATTCAATGAATATCTGATATCCAATAGGACTTCAGATTGATGATTCAGTAAATTGATACTCACATTTGAGTGGTTTTCGCTGGACAAATACTGTTTTAATTGTTGTAGTAAAAAATCTAATATTTCTGATTGGGTATCGATCGTGTCGTCCTCGATATGGGTGTTCAAAACGATGTTTTGATCGGCAAAAAACGCGTGAAGTTTCGACTTTAATTGAATGGGCGTCGTTGGCAGACTGGGTTGCAGGCTTAGCTCATCTAAAACAGTCCAGATATGCATGCAATTGAGCCAGGTCACAAGTTCAGACCAATTGCTAGGCACAGAGGACGCGGACAAATCGCTAAGATTATTGCTTGGCGTGACATATATCGGTCGTAGTTTGATCAAGAAGTTTTTTAAAGTTTCTTGTGATTGTTTTAAAAGTCGATCCCGCGAATGAATTTCAATCTGATACTCCCGCAGAATTAAGCGAACTTCAGTGGGCAAACGAGCAAGTTCAGTATCGGGAATGTGCCGCGCGCCCTTGCGTAAAGCCAGTAAATGATCGAGGGTTCTGCGTAAGTTTTCAGTACGACTGACAAATCGGATGCTGATCAATCCTAATCCGATTAGGCAAATAAAAACTAAACTAAAAAAAATGGTTTTGAAAATACTGTTACTGGTTTCTGTTTGGGGCGCGGCAACTTGAATAATGATTTGAGGCGAAGTGACTAAGGTATACATGCGCCCCCTTTTCGCGTCGAGGTCGAGGTTAGAAAATCCGGTTTCAATCAAGAGAGGTAATGGAGGCGCATCTTTGGAGGCGTACAGCACCGTGCCTAATTGGCTGGTCACTTGTAATTGAAATGGGGAGTGCGCTTTCAATTCAATTAACTGGGTGTAATTGGACTTTGGATTTTGTTTAATAATTTGGGCAATGGTTTCTGCGGACTGACGTAAAAAAGGATCCGCATCGGCGTTTTTCTCTGCCAAGGTATAAAACGCGCCACACATGTTCAGTATCGTGATGACCGCGGTCAGACCTAATATCAAATACAAGAAAAATCGGTTTAACTGGAGTATAGAATTATTTTTCATAAGAATGTGAGACCCAACACAAAATCATTTACCGATATTCTCCGCGAGTGACGATGCGCATCGCGGTGCGGTATGTTATGTAAGACAGTCGGTAAAACATGCGTTTGATAATGTTGCGCTCTAAATAATCGTGCAGTAAGAGCTCTTTACTTTCTTGTAAAGCAAAGCTAATTTTGGCTTTTAAGGCTCGAGCAAATGAGACTTCCTTAATAATTAGGTTGGCTTCTTGATTGATAAAAAGCGACAGCGCATCACAATTAGAAGAACCTAAAGTAACCCAATTTTCATCAATAACCGCCACTTTAGCGTGTAGTAGCGTTTTTTGATACTCCATGATACGTACGCCACTTTTTATGAGTAGCGGATATAAAGAACGCGTGACCCAATCCTGAAACTGAATTTCACCCACGCCTATCAGCAATTTTACGTCAACTCCGCGTTGCGCTGCATTCATCAGACTTAAACGGAAACGGCGCCCCGGCGCAAAGTAGGGCGTCACCAACAAAATCGAGTTTTGTGCGTTTTGAATTGCCGTCAAATAGGCGCGTTGAATGGCATTACGTCGTTTAAAATTATCGCGCGTGATGTAAGAACATAGCGCCTGATGGTGTGCAGATTTTGCCGGCGATCTATGGATACTTTGACGCATCACTTCTTTTAAATAGCGCCATTGGCGGCGCCCTTTTTCAAAAGGTGTGATTGATCCCCATTGCGATTCAAAGCTCAATAAAATAGTCCGCACGACTTGTCCGTGTAAGCACACGGCGAAATCCCAGCGCGGTGCAATCAAAGGTGGGCGTCCCTTGCCGGCGTTGAGATCGTCTTTAATATTAATTCCCCCGACAAATCCTAGGCGCTTATCGATGATGGCAATTTTACGGTGGGTGCGGACCAAACCGCGTCGAAAAAAAGAATTAAAGGATTGCAGTTGCAAATCATGCGCCGCAAATTGGCGATGCCATTTTTGGCATTCACGATGTCCGGTGCCTAACCAATCGATAATCACGCGAATGCTGACGCCGCGTAAGCGCGCGCGCACCAAGGATTGAAACACTGAATGACCGATGGTGTCGTTAGCAAAAATATAAGTTTCTAATTCAATCGAATCTTGCGCGCTGTCAATCGCGCTAATCAGTCGCGGAAAAAACTCATCTCCGCGTTCTAATAAATCCATTGAAGTGGCGGGTGGATTGATGGAGTGCACTTTATGATTGATGGGTGACGCGGGATTGATATTTTTGTTGAGCCCAATCCGATAAAGTGGATGACAAGGCGAGAGCAATATGTTGCGATAAATTATCGGCCAGTACATGAGATTGCGTAGCGGGGGTCGTGTTTTGATAGACATCGCTTAAGCGCAATGTTTGCGGATTGATTAGTAAAGACCACGATCGCACATTACGACTTTGAAAACGATTTTTCTTTTCGAGTGATAAATGTAAGCTAACCCATTTTTTTGCGGCCAGTTTTTTCAAAATAAATTCAACGCGATGCGGGCTTAACTTGGTCAATCTGATCAGGTGTTTTTGTCGCACCAAGGCACTGGCGCCATGTGCGCGTGCGTGTGCCAATTCGATCAGTAAATCGGTAGCATCAAAAAATAAATGGTGCTCATCGTTTGGGGATCTGGTCAAATACTCGCGTTCTGGTAAGTAGGCCGTGACAATCGCGCCGAACAAAACGACTAACCAAAAAATATCGAGCCAAATTAACAAAATTGGAATCGCGGCCAGCGCGCCATAAATCATGGTATAGCTGGACGATTGCATGACGTAATACGAAAATATCCGCCGCATCAATTCCACCAAAATAGCCGAGCATAAGCCGCCAACTAAGGCGTGATGGGCCAAGACAAAACGAGTGGGGACGAGAAAATATAACGCAGAAAAAAATCCAGCTAACAAGGCAATACTCGTGATACTGCTCACCCAAGCCAATTTATTGGCGGCATTGGTATTGGCCAACCCTAAAGTGTCCGCAATGAAATCACCACTGATGAACAGCAACCCTAACAGGAGGGGGCCTAAAGTAATGAGAGTCCAGTAAATGACTAAGCGACGTGACAGAGGTCGTCGACGCACGACGCCCCAGATGCGATCAAAGACGCGCTCGATGGTCGCCAACATCATGATGACGGCAATCAATACGGTGACCCCACCAAATGCTGAGATTTTTTTGGCCTTGATTGCAAAAACGGTGAGATAGTCCAATATTTGCCGTGCAATCGCTGGCGGCATCAGGTTCTTGACTAAATAAGCTTCCAATGATGAGCGCAGAGTTTCAAACGCGGGGAAGGCGGTGAAAATGGCGAACAGCACCGCAAAGGCAGGGATTAAGGCCAACATCGAGGTAAAGCTTAAGCTGGCGGCGATATGCCCTAATTGCAATTGGTGCATTCGTCTTAACACAGCGCGGGCGTGATGTAAGAGCGGCAGATCGAGGCGCCATAAATTCTTAAAGTTACGGTAGCTAAAGTTACGATAGTTAAAGTTGCGATAGTTAATGTAAGACTCCTCAATAGTCACTCAAAACGCGGGAGGTGCAAAATTTACATTCTAGATTTTTCGCTAGGGCTTGAAATTTTTTGCACCATTTGCGCGAACACCTGCGGCGGGGCTGCGATGATCTCTCGACCATATAAATAATTACTGTTACCGTCAAAGTCACCCACCATTCCACCGGATTCTAAAATCAATAAAGCGCCTGCGGCAATATCCCACGGACTTAAATTTTTTTCAAAAAAACCATCCAAACGTCCGGCCGCCACGTAGGCCAAATTCAAGGCCGCAGAGCCGGCGCAGCGCATACCGGCACAATTGTCCGAGATGATTTTGAACAGTGACATATAGTCGCGCACTTCTTCGCTGGATCGAATCGCAAAGCCATTGCCAATCAGTCCTGCCGACAATTGCGTGCAGGCCGATACCCGCATTCGTTGGTTGTTTAACAGCGCACCTTGACCGCGCGATGCCGTAAATAATTCGTCGCGGGTGGGGTCGTAAATGACTGCTTCGGTCAGTTTGCCTTTGTATGCCAAACCAATCGATACGGCGTATTGTGGAAATCCATGAATAAAATTGGTCGTGCCATCTAGCGGGTCAATAATCCACAGATAGTCAGACGCAATGCCTTTTTGCGCGGATTGTGCGCCCCCTTCTTCACCTAAAAAATCGTGATTAGGGTAAGCGCCTTTGAGGATTTCGATGATGGCGCGTTCGGCCGCGCGATCGACTTCGGTTACAAAGTCGTTATGTTTTTTTTGCTCAACCGGAATTTTGTGTAATTCTTTAGCTGCTAAGTTAATCACACTGCCGGCCTTGCGGGCAGCGCGAACAGCGATAGTGAGCATGGGATTCATAATTGCTTTTGGAGTTCGATTAAAACAGCGATTCTAAGGAATACTCAATAATTCCCAATAATTCCTTATTAACATGCTTAATCGAAGTGAGCCTATTGATAGAAAATTGGTATGCAGTGATGCACAGTTTGCGGCGTGCCAGCATGCCGACCAATATTGATTTATCGCACTTTTATTTTTTAAATTTTTTATAGTTGATGAATTCACTACCGCCCGATCTCACTGAACTGACCCAACTACGCGTGGTGCTGTCGGGAACCTCCGCGCCCGGTAATGTTGGTGCGGTGGCGCGGGCAATGAAAGTCATGGGTTTGCGCGATTTGTGGCTGGTCGCGCCGCGTTATTCTGGGATGTGTCGCAAAGCTGAAGCGATTGCGTTTTCCAGTGGCGCTTTGGATGTGTTGAATAACGCGATAGAAGTTGATACTTTGGACGAAGCCTTGGGCAGTCGCTCACAAATTTTGGCGCTAACGCGCCGCCCGCGTGATTTTGCGCCACCGTCTTATACCGCGCGGGAATGGGCGCAAAACTGTGCCGCGAATCACACTTACGAACATACGGTTCTTTTGTTCGGCAACGAGCGCAATGGTCTCTCGAATGAGGAAGTCTTGCGAGCCACGGGTATTATTGAAATCAATAGTGACGCCAGTTATGGCTCTTTAAATTTGGCGCAAGCGGTGCAAATTGTCTGTTACGAAGCGCGCATGGCGCTGTTGGCCTTGAATACAAAACTGAACACAAAATTGAGTACAAAAATGGATGTCGCCGCCACATCAACGGCAAATGTTATCGAAAATACAGGCTGGGCAAAGCGCACCGAAGTCGAAGGGTTGTTTCAACACTTAGAGTCTGCGCTCACACATTTGGGATACCACAATCCGAACGAACCCAAAACTTTGATGCAACGTTTGCGCAGTCAATTTGCGCGCAGTCAGTTAACGACCGAAGAAGTGAATATCTGGCGCGGTATTGCCAAAGAAATTTTACGTGCGCCAAAAACAATAGATCGCTAAATCCCAAGATCGCATGATCAGAATGTGCTGATCGTTAATACAACGCTAACACCATTATTTTTTTTATTGAATAGGAGCCCCAAATGTCGAATGTAAATTTAATGACTTCAATCGAAGATTTACGAGTTTTAGCTCAAAAACGTGTCCCACGCATGTTTTATGACTATGCGGATAGTGGCTCTTGGACCCAGACTACCTATCGTGCCAACGAGAGCGATTTTCAAAAAATTAAATTTCGTCAACGCGTGGCGGTCAATATTGCCAAACGCAGTTTGGACAGCCAAATGATTGGGCAAAATGTCAAGATGCCTGTTGCGATTGCGCCGACAGGTTTGACGGGAATGCAACACGCCGATGGTGAAATTTTGGCCGCGCGGGCGGCCAAAGAATTTGGTATCCCATTTACGCTGTCGACCATGAGTATTTGCTCGATTGAAGACGTGGCAGAACATACCGGCGGTCATCCGTTTTGGTTCCAGTTGTATGTGATGCGGGATCGTGATTTTATTGAGCGTTTAATTGATCGCGCCAAAGCGGCGGCTTGTTCTGCGTTGGTACTGACTTTGGATTTGCAAGTCTTGGGTCAGCGTCACAAAGACATTAAAAATGGCTTGTCGGCGCCACCCAAAATGACTCTTCCAACAATCTTAAATTTGATGACTAAAGCACGCTGGGGTTTGGGAATGTTGGGGACTAAGCGGCGCCAGTTTGGCAATATCGTCGGGCATGTCAAAGGAGTGGAAAACATGGGCTCCTTATCCGCGTGGACAGCGCAACAGTTTGATCCGGCCTTAACTTGGGAAGATATTGAGTGGGTCAAAAAACGTTGGGGAGGCAAACTGATTTTGAAAGGTATCCAAGATGTTGAAGACGCGCAGCGCGCTGTACAAAGCGGTGCTGATGCCCTCATCGTGTCCAATCATGGCGGCCGACAGTTAGATGGCGCGCCCTCCAGTATTAGCGCTTTGCCATCGATAGTTGATGCCGTGAGTAGCCAAATCGAAGTCCACATGGACGGCGGCATTCGCAGTGGTCAAGATGCTTTAAAAGCCATTGCCTTGGGCGCCAAAGGGGTTTACATTGGCCGTGCATTTTTGTATGGCTTGGGCGCGATGGGGCAAGAGGGCGTGGCGCGAACACTCGAAATTATTCGTAATGAAATGGATATTTCGATGGGTTTTTGCGGTAAAACTGACATTACTCAAGTCGGACGCGATATTTTGTTACCTGGGACGTATTAAAAAATCCGAGAAAAATGGTGCTGTGAAAAATGGCACGATCTGTTTAACATTCGCGCTCTTGTATAAGACCTATAATCAAAATTCCGAGAGGTGTTTTGAACAAGTGCGCTGAGCGGATATTTGCAAAATCGGAGTGATGTAGACGATCCCGAGAATGCCCAGTCGCCCCATTTTTCAGTGAATATTTTTTATGACCGAGCGCGTGGTTTTTCGTCCGCTGTATCAACAGATTAAAGTTTTACTGATACAGGCCTTGAAAGCGGGGCAGTGGGCGCCCGGTTCGATCATTCCCAGCGAATTCGAACTGGCCGCGCAATACGGCGTCAGTCAGGGTACGGTGCGCAAAGCCATTGATGAATTGGTTGCGGACAATGTGCTCATGCGCCGCCAAGGCAAGGGAACTTTTGTCAGCAGTCATGCCGAACCTCGCGCCGAGTTTCGTTTTTTGCGGCTGGTCAGCGATGCCGGCGAAGCGATGACTCCAGAAAATCACATTTTGGGCGTGCAGCGAATTTTGGCCCCAGACCTTTTGGCCCAGCAATTGTCGCTAAAGCCCAATGACAGCGTGGTGGAAATTCAGCGCGTGCAATTTTTCGCCGGTCAGCCGATTAATTTTGAACACATTTGGCTGCGCGGGGATCAATTCAAAAAACTCACCGCCGATTTGTTGCAAAGCTATCAAGGCCCCATGTACGCCTTGTTTGAACGTCAATTTGCCATCGTGATGGTGCGCGCGGAAGAAGAAATTCGTGCGGTTGCGGCCTCGGCTGATGAAGCCCTGCAATTAAAAATTGCCGTGGGGACACCACTGTTAAGCGTGTATCGGCGCTCGTTTTCGTATGGCGAACACGCAGTCGAAGTCCGTCACTCGCGTTTCATCACCCACCATTTTCATTACCAGCACGAGTTAAATTAAAAGAGCGCTGAATCATTGAGTGCGCGATTGTTTCTTAAAACTGTTTATGCGAGTCAATTGGCGTGCTTATCAACTGAATGAGGTCGATATGAGAGTAAGGATTAGGCGGGTGTTAATATGTTTGTATAGTGGTTTAACGGTGACTTTTTTAAGCCCAGCCTTAAGCGCCGAGTCGTCTTCAAATAGTGTTAGCGTCGCCATTACTGGGTCACACAATCGAATCAACAAACAAATTAAAAAAATAACGAGGTTAAAAATAATAAAGACTCTAGTGGTGACTGGAATTCATCAAAACCCCACGATCTACCTTGGCAGAATATGTTTTATGGGGTAGCTTTTCTTGGAGCAATGATTATTTTTTATCAATTGCGCGCACGCTCTAAAAATTTACATAAAACGCAACACAAACATGATGCAAAAATCCAAAGTTTAAATAATCAAATCCATCAGTTAAATCGGGAAAATGAAAAGTTAAAAATCCAGTCCGAAACACAGCTAGAGAGCAAGGAAAAGGGAAAACGGTTTGAAGAGTATGTGGTTAAAAAAATTCATCAACATTTCCATGGAGAAGCTTTGACCGGTAAAGCGTTAATGCCTTTTCGTGATCAAAACAATACGGATCAAAAATGGATTTTTACTGAATGGCGCGGGGATAAATTTATTGAGAATGGTAGGCTGTGGGCACGTTCAAATACGCTTCCAGATTTAGAGTTTCAGCATATTGAAGATCAAGCGCGCGTTTTAATCGAATGTAAATATTTAGAAACATGGCACGGTAGTAGCGAAGATCAGTTTAATTTGGTGATCAGTAAAGCGAAAGATATGGCTGAAAAAATTAAGAGAGCCAAAGGAAAATTTGGAGACTGGAAGAAAAAAGAAAAACAAGAAACATCCGCAGTAAGAATCTATTTTTATTTGGGCGTTGGAGGTATGGTTAACCAAGACGGGGATTTTGCCCCTAACTTTGTGCCTGAAGAAGAGTATATTTTCCCCGTAAAAGAGTTGAAATTGGGTAATCCAGATGGTGTGAGTATTTCTAAGAGCGAGTTAAAAAATCACAATCTCACACTTGATGAAGTGTTCTCCGATAAGAAACCCCTGAGCATCGCTGTTGAAAATACGCCTAATGCGTGTTAATCGCTCATCAGCGTCTGACCTATACTTCTTGTTCGAGTTACTTTCTTTTTTCTTATGACTTTTATTGTCACAGGCGCCGCAGGATTCATTGGTAGCAATATCGTTAAAGCCTTGAACGCGCGCGGGCATCACGATATTTTGGCGGTCGATAATTTGACCCACGCCGACAAATTTAAAAATTTGGTCGATTGTTCGATTCAAGATTACATCGATAAAACCGATCTTCATACCTATCTGCAACAAAATCGCATGCCGATTGCGGCAATTTTTCATCAGGGTGCGTGTTCGGACACGATGGCGATTGATGGGCGTTATGTGATGTCAAATAATTATCACTACACCCAAACTTTGTACGAATTTGCGATTGCCCATCAAATTCCTTTTTTGTATGCCTCTTCTGCCGCAGTGTATGGCGGCAGCAAAGTATTTGTCGAAGCGCGTCAATACGAGCGTCCATTGAACGTCTATGGTTACTCAAAATTTTTATTTGACCAATACTTGCGCCAAAGTTTGGTGACGCGCAAGCAAGCGCCTCGTGTGGCGGGCTTTCGTTATTTCAATGTGTATGGCCCGGGCGAGCAACACAAAGGTCGCATGGCCTCAGTCGCGTATCACCATTTTCACCAGTTCCGTGACAAAAATTCGGTGGCTTTGTTTGAGGGTTGCGACGGTTACGCCAATGGCGCGCAACAACGCGATTTTGTGTTTATCGACGACGTGGTTAAAGTCAATTTGCATTTTGCCGATTTATTTATCAAGGACGATAAAAGTAGCGCGCTGTCGGGAATCTATAACTTGGGCACAGGACGCGCGCAAACCTTTAACGACATTGCCTTGTCAACGGTCAATACTGTGCGCACACGGCATCAGTTAGCACCCTTGCCGCTGGATCAATTGCTTGCGCAAGACTTGTTGCGCTATGTTCAATTTCCTGATGCCTTAAAAGGCAAATACCAAAGTCACACACAGGCGGATATTGGACGCCTGCGTGCGGCGGGCTATACCGCGCCGTTTGCGACGGTTGAGGAGGGCGTGGCGCAATACGTGAACTACTTGGCCGATCACAGTTAATTTCAATTTCCGGTTTCAATTCCCAAGCTAATCTCGCTCCCCAAAATCATCAATTGATCATCCGGCCTTGTCGAACGACTTGATTGTTTAATTGATTGTTTAATCTATTGTTCAATTGATTGTTTAATGCGTCGCCCCATTTTGATCACCGACTCGGCGCAGTTTGCGCAATTAGTTTCTCCTGACTTGGTGAGTTCGGCGGACAAAGCCGCGTTTGTTCCCCAAGACGAGTCTCAAGACATGTGGCAGCAAGGTCTGCTGGCCATTGGTGGCAAGCTCAGCGTGCCTTGGTTATTGGCCGCATATCGGCACGGAATTTTTCCGTGGTTTTCTGAAGGTCAGCCGATTTTGTGGTGGCGCTTGCAACCACGTATGGTGTTGATGCTGGATCAATTTCATGCACCCAAAAATTTATTAAAACTGCGTCGCCAGCGCTTTAAAACGACTTTTAATAATCACTCTTTTCCGCGCGTATCAAGCGACTATCAGGTGCGCTGTAATACGGCGTTTGATCAAGTCATCGCCGCGTGTGCGCAGCGCAATGTGCCACGTAATGTGCTAGGTAATGAAGCGTCAAGCAGTCTTGATTCTGCGACGACATGGATTTCTGCC
>JAVKMA010000280.1:0-4721 GCA_031538685.1 Burkholderiaceae bacterium
CATGTTTTTTGTGCAATCGAAAATTCCCGCACAGATGCACTGCGTCAAGCAGGACATCAGGTATGGGTGTGTCGGGCAAATAGTCAGTTGGGCAATATGAGCGATGAATTTGCCGCAACTGACACGATTAAAACTGAAGTTGTTGATTTGCATGCGGTGATGCGGCAATTGGCGCGATTGGAATATAACGAGATTTTGATCGAAGCCGGTGCGACCTTGAGCGCGGCCTTGCTGAAAGCCGGATTGGTGGATGAAGTTTTGTGTTACCTCTCGCCCAAAATTTTGGGTCAAGGGCGTGGCTGGGTTAATTGGCAAATCGATCAATTAAGTCAAGGCATTGCGCTTGAACTGATCGAGAGTGTGGCGATGGAGGGGGATTTGCGTTTGCGATTTTTATGTCGATCAAATTGATTATTCAAATTGATGATTCAAAACGGCATTTCGTATTTGAATTGGGGGGCAGTTTTTTTTAATTAGTTTTACGAATCCATGCTTCTAATTGTGCAGGACGCAAGCTGTCGTATTGTTCAAAGGGCTGATGTACCCATGGGTTGTGCACCAAGTGCTGCACAAAATAATCTGGGCGACACGCCGACGAGGCTTTGTACCAAATCACTGCGGTTTTAACTTCGGTAATCGCGGCGTATTGCTGGCGCAAATGTTCTTGTACACCTTGGAATGTGACGCCAGAATCAACCAAGTCATCAATCAATAACACTTTGCCTTGTAATTCGCCACGCGTAATCGTGATAAATTTTGCGATATCTAAATCACCTTGCGTTTGTCCGGCGTTTTCACGATAAGAGCTCGTTGCCAAGATCGCCAAGGGGCGATTAAAAATGCGCGAGAACACGTCGCCAGGTCGCAAACCGCCGCGCGCCAAGCATAAAATGCAATCAAAATCCCATGCGGATTCATGCACTTGTTGCGCCAATTTTTCGATCAATAAATAATATTCGCTCCAGCTAAACCAGAGGTCTTTTTCGGTAGAGTCGGTCATAAGTAACGGTTTGAAAATAGCGTATTAAAAAATTGCTAAAAAAATTGCTAAAAAATTTGTTTAACGATGGTTTGGCAACGGTCCGGACCTGTTGATACCATCGCAATGGGGGCTTGTAAATGCTGCTCGATCGCCTCAATGTAGGTGCGGGCATTGGCCGGTAATTTTTCGTACTCTGTGATGCCGATGGTGGATTCATTCCATCCGGCAAAGGTTTGATAAATTGGGACACAGCGCGCGACATCATCAGCGCCGCTGGGGAACCAGTCAATGCGATTGCCATCCAATTCATACGCGGTACAAATTTTGATTTCTGGCAGGCCGTCCAACACATCTAATTTGGTTAAACACAAACCGCTGACGCCATTGACCAAAGTCGAACGACGTAACAGCGGAATATCGAGCCAACCACAACGGCGCACACGTTTGGTGACCGTGCCAATTTCACGGCCGACGCTTGAGAGGTGTTGACCAACGCCTTCTTTAACAGAAAGTTCCGCCGGAAAAGGTCCAGAGCCAACGCGCGTGGTGTAGGCTTTAGTAATGCCTAAAACATAGTGCAAAAATTGTGGGCCGACACCGGTACCAGCCGCGGCATTTCCTGCCACGCAATTGCTTGAGGTGACAAAGGGATAAGTACCGTGATCGACGTCCAACATGGTGCCTTGCGCGCCTTCAAACAATACGGATTCGCCACGTTGGTTGTGCTGGGCCAATGCTAAGCCGACATCACACAACATGGGTTGTATCAGCGCAGCGTAGGGCAATAATTGCGCGAGTAAAGTTTCCAAATCAATCGCTGGGCGTTGAAAAAATTGTGTCAACACAAAATTATGGTAGTGCAAATTTTCGGTCAAACGCGCCCGTAGGTGTTCTGGGTTGAGCAAGTCGGCGATACGCAAGCCGCGTCGAGAAACTTTGTCCTCATAGGCAGGGCCAATACCTTTGGCAGTGGTGCCAATTTTGCCCTCGCCACGCGCGGCTTCGCGTGCCAAATCTAATTCAATGTGGTAGGGCAAAATCAGTGGGCATGAGGGCGATAGCCATAAACGTCCGGCGACTTTGACGCCTTTTTCTTCCAATTTATCGACTTCTTTAAATAAATGGCCGACGTCAACGACAACGCCGTTGCCGATATAGCATTGCACGTCGGGGCGCATGATGCCTGAAGGAATTAAATTCAGCGCGGTGGTTTGACCATTGATGACCAAAGTGTGTCCGGCGTTATGTCCACCTTGAAAACGCACCACGGCCTTTGCATCCTCGGTGAGCCAATCGACGATTTTTCCTTTACCTTCGTCACCCCATTGGGTGCCCATTACAACAATGTTGCGGACTTGATTGAGAGAGTCAGTGGTGGTCATAGTCCATGTGTTAAAAATTGTATGTTCCAATTCGTCGCGTCGCGCACAATGATGCGATCGAATTCGTATTC
This sequence comes from Burkholderiaceae bacterium, assembly GCA_031538685.1. Taxonomy (GTDB): domain Bacteria; phylum Pseudomonadota; class Gammaproteobacteria; order Burkholderiales; family Burkholderiaceae; genus JAVKLU01. The sequence goes on from JAVKMA010000280.1 coordinate 2,436, forward strand.
GTTTAGGGGTACTGGATTTTTGAGCTGCGCCAAATAATCCGTTTCGGGCAATTCAATCACGATTTCGCCGCGCTGGCGCTCGCGGGCGATCAGTTGCGCTAATTGCGGTTCTACGGCAGCGTCATACCAAGGTGCGCAAATCGTATTCCGAGTGGGTGTACTCGCTTGTAAGCTGACCAAGGCGCGTAAATCTACTGAAAACCCAGTAGCGGCGCGCGCGCGTCCAAACGCTGCACCAATGCTGTTGTAACGTCCGCCACGTAACAATGGATTAGATAAACCGTGGCAATAAATCGCAAAAGTCAGGCCGCTGTGATAGTCGTAACCGCGTAAATCTGCCAAATCAATATTGACCAAATCATCCGCTAGAGGCGCAGTGATCTGGCTTAACTCATCCAAAGCTTGTTTAATGGGTGGCAATGCAGGCAATTGTTGTCGCGCCAGTTGAATCGTATCTTTGCCGCCATTTAATCTGGTGAGTGTGAGTAAATGCGCGCGTGTTGCAGCGCTGCAAATTGAGGTATCCAATTGCGCGATGCGTGATTGATCTTTGTTTTGTAAATAGGCCAGCAATTCTTCTTTTGCCCTGATAGCTCAAGCGTCTTGTGCGAGTTGAGCGCTGACGATTTCAACGTGGCAAAAATCAATACGGTATTGCGTAATTCCAGTATCGTGAACCAACTGCGTGGCCAGTTGAATGATTTCGCGATCTGCGGCTAAACCCTCGTAACCGTAAAGCTCCGCGCCCAGTTGTATCGGCTCACAAGTGCCTTGTAAATGCGTGGGGGCACGGCGCAAAACTGAACCGACGTAACATAGGCGGGTGATGCCTTTGCGGTTCAAAATATGTGCGTCGATACGCGCGACTTGGGTGGTGATATCGGCACGCAAGGAAAGGATTTTTCCTGAACTGACGTCGGGTAAATGAAACATTTCAGTCGCTAAATTTTTGCCTGCACCGACGGTCAGGGCGTCCAAGTATTCAATCAGTGGCGGTTGTACCAATTCGTAGCCGTAGCGGATCAGCATCCCTAGGGCGCGTGTCCGCGCAGATTCGATGGCGCGCGCCTCGGGCGGCAAGACATCAGAGAAATGATCAGGCAGTAACCAGCGGAACATAAGGAGGTAACAAAGTTAAATGAAGGTAAAACAGCTTTGAATAAATGATCGCATTAAAAGGGATCAAACCAAGGGATCAAACCAAGGAGTCAAATTTATTCAGAGCCATCCTATACAAAACCGCACAAAACTGCACAAAAAAAACGGGCAGAGTGATCTGCCCGTTTCCAACCACGTAATACGAAATTACACGAAATTACAGAGGTGCTTTTTTGTTGCCTGGGTAATTAAATACCGAAGCGACTGGAATAGCGAGATCGCCATTTTTGTCAAACTTGATATGACCTGTCACACCCACAAAATCAACTTTTGATACAAATGGTGCGTACACTTTTGGATCAACTGATTTTGCTGCTTGCATTGCTTTTGCTAAAGCCATCACCGCATCGTAAACAAAAGGTGCGTACACTTGAATTTCTTGGTTGTACGCGGCTTTATAACGATCGTTAAATGCTTTACCGCCTGGCATTTTGTCGATTGCTGCGCCACCGACTGAACAGAATACATTCGCATCAATTGCGTCGCCGCCTAATTTGGCTAATTCATCTGTACAGACGCCATCGCCACCGTAGAACTTCACGTTTAAGCCTAATTGTTTTGCTTGACGAATCAATGGACCCGCTTGCGCATCCATACCACCGTAAAACACGGCATCAGGTTTCTTTGCTTTAATCGCAGTCAAAATTGCGTTGAAGTCAGTTGCCTTGTCGTTAGTAAATTGTGTTGCCACAACTTTAGCACCGTCTTTTTTCGCGATTTTAGTGAACACTTCAGCAACACCTTGGCCGTACGCAGTGCGATCATCAATCACGGCGACAGTTTTTGCTTTATTTTTCTTAACAGCTAAATCAGCCGCCGCCGCACCTAAATAGTTATCGTTAGCCAATACACGGAAAGCATATTTAAAACCTTGTTGTGTGTATTTTGGATTAGATGCTGAAGGTGAAATTTGTGGTAAGCCAGCATCGTTGTAAATTTTTGATGCGGGAATTGTGGTGCCTGAATTCAAATGACCAACCACGCCATTGACTTTAGCATCCACTAATTTTTGTGCCACTGCAGTACCTTGTTTAGGATCTGCGGCGTCATCTTCTGCCACTAATTCAAATTTAACGGTTTTACCGCCGATTTTTAATGCTTGTTTGTTCAGATCTTCGATCGCCAAAC
>JAVKMA010000281.1:0-2201 GCA_031538685.1 Burkholderiaceae bacterium
ACGAGCAACTTCAAATGCACGTTCGGCCTCACCTGGTTTGGCGATCAAGGTGATCTGATGGTTTAGTTCGACAATTCCTTCGCCGCGCGCAATGGATCGTTGGACGATGTCCATGTCGCGTTTTTTAGCACTGAGCGCAGGTACAAATCGGGCGATAGGAGATTCTGCGGCTTTGGTGGCCCGCGCCGCCTTGAGTGTGATTTTTTGTTTGTCGCTTTCGAAGTCACCAATCTTGATCCACAGGGTAATTAAGTAGGGGCAGGTATAAGCCAACTGAGGCGTAAAAAAATCCCCTAGCAAACTGCCCACATCGCTGATCCGAAACTGGTCTGGGTAGGATCGAGCGGAGGCCATTTGTACGGATACCGCGCCTTTGTCAGCCCCAAAAATAACGCGATCGCCAGAATCGGGGAAGCGCACCAGTTGTGAGCCCTCCAGTATTTGTTCACGGATCGGACGTTTATTGTCATATCGAATGATTGGGCGAAACCCAGTCAACATTTCGTTAGGATTCAAGATGTGCGTCGTAAATTGGATGAGATCTTCGGGCGTCCACTTGCGGCCAGCCATCCCTAATGCTGATAGTGTGTTGAAGTTTGCATCACGTATACGGGCCGCTTCTTCCCAACTGGTTCTGTTTTGAAGTTTTTTCATGGTGGCTGGAAGCGTCACCGATAGCGCAAAACGCAAATTGCGAAATTTAAGTACGCTGCCTTGATAGCGCATTCCCAAGGAGGCTTGGTGATACCACTCAACGCGCCGCTGGGCGCGTGTTGAATAAAACTCAGAGTAGTCTTGTGAGGCTCTAAATCCAATGAGGGAGTCCTGTATATCTGGCGATGAGAGCACATGAAACTGGACGGAGGCGTCTTTTGGTAAGGCGGTCAAGATTGCCAACATCCGATCCGCAATCTCATCGTTAGCACCGGTGTAGGGATTGAGTTCAATGGTGAAGCCGATGCCACTGATAGATTCTTTCCCTTTGATGATATTGCTCAATACAAACAACTCAAACTCATCATTCCAGCCAGCGTAATTCAGATAGTGAGAGAATTGGGGCAAGCTTAGGCGTCCACTCTCTAAATAACGGGTGGCATCTTCACCAGTTTGCTTTTCACGAGCGAAAGAGTAGTCCATTAACGCTTCCCTTGTTCAAGAATTTGAGGCAATAAAGGAGGTTTTTCGACGGCCCCAATAGGCTTGTCAGTACGATCCAGAGGGTTTTGTAGGGCGTCTTTTTGTACCGCTGTGACTGCGCGATATTGATCCGTGATCGTGTTGCTGGTGTGTTCGATTAACCAACGACCAGAGTCAACATTCATGTAGACATAGGCTTGATCGCTTAAATCCCCATCTCTATCGACATACGGAGCGATCCACACGCGTAATGTGTGCGGGGCAACCCGTACAGGAGTTCCAGTTGCAATGGCGGTATTGGGCAAGAGCAGACGATTGTCAGGCTTCTTGTCGGCAACGGTAGCAACTGTAGTTGGGGTGGTTTGGTGTTTAATCTGGAGAGTCGGTAGATTGCCCGCATCGGCATTGGCGGCCACGCCTGTAATCGAATTACAGGTCACACCATCGGGGGCTTTACAGGCGAAGGTAGTACCCGCTCCAATGCCATTTAACCAGGCGCAACCAGATACGGCAAAAAGCAAGCCCAAACTCAGTATTTGTTGATGGAATGATTTCATTATTTGATCCCTAAACTTTGCAAAACAGTGACGTCACCGTTTTGGCGCGCACGAAATTTTTTAACCAGATCGGACATCGTTTCGCCATCACGAGTCCCGCCTTCGGTGGCGGTGGCTAGTTCGAGTTGGAGCCCTTTGCTGAGAACCACTTCGACGACTCTCCCTGCATCAATCTCTATTACAGGGAAGATTTTTTCGGCGAGATTGATGTAGTACTGAGCCAGCCGCTCCATCGCGTTTGAGGTTCCTTTCCCAAGCCCCGCTTGCAAAGCTTTATCTGTATCAACTGTGGTGGTGGTCCCCAAGGCGGTGGTCTGGTTGATATTGGAGGATGCAGATACCACTTGTCCGAAGCCGGACAACATGCCTGCGATCAAGGTGTTGGCAATTAACTGCCCTTGTTTGGAAACCAAGCGCCCGCGCACACCGGCTTTACCGTCTTCGCCGACGACATAACCTTGAGCGGCGACATCAAGCGCATTACCGTTTTTTAAGATGCACGACAAG
>JAVKMA010000282.1:0-1790 GCA_031538685.1 Burkholderiaceae bacterium
GAGTGACTAGCACCAGCGTTCCCATGATTACGCCCTCTGATCTAATGGAACTCCCCAAGGGTCAAGCGTTTGCCGTGATTAAGGGCGGACAGTTGTACAAGCTCCGTATGCCTCTCCCTTTGCCTGATGATGACTATTGGGCTACAGCCGATTTACAAACCATTGCAGGGGCACTTTATCAACGTTACGAACGGTCTGGCGCGCCTACGACACTCACTGTGGAAGGAAAAGGAAGTGGCTGGTAAAAACAACTCTGCGTTTAACGAACACACAGGTTTACGCCTGTTGACATCGCCATTTCGCTTGATTTGGCATGGGACCAAAATCGTCACGGCCTTGCTATTTTTTGGGCCTTTACTGTTGATTCTATTAACGTGGCTAATTCATCATCCAGCTTCAACTATTGATTCTTTAATCCAAATAAAATTGGCGGAAGCGGCCTATGTAGGCGATGGCCTCACCGCCTACATAGGCTACGCAATCAACACCTTCGTTTACTGGGTCTACTTTAAGCTGACCTTAATTGACGCCGCTTTGTTTACTGATGTTCAGGGTGATTATTTGATTAAATATCGTGCATTCCTTTTAACCTACAAAGACAATCTTCTGGCTTTTCTAAGCGCATCTCAGGTGATCGCCACACGCTTAGCCCTGATATGTAAGACTGTGCCAATACTCATTGGTATTTATGTACTCGCACTCAACTTTGGTTTAATCGCTAGAAACATTCGCAAAGCGGATGCAGGACGAGAGTCCTCAAGCCTTTATCACCGCTACAAATATAGTCAAATTTGGATATTCACAATTGCGATCCAGTTGTATTTAGGTATGCCAGTATTTGTGCCAGTTGTTGCCTATTTCTGTGTGTTTTACGGACTTTGTGGCTTGTTATTTAGTCAACAAATGATGTTTTATAAAAAATATTTATAGGCATTGCACTTTGCAAAAATTATCGTTTAATCGATTTTTTGTCGGACAGTCGAATATAATGTAGGAAATCTAACTTTCCGACCATATTTTCGATTATGAGGACAATGAACATGCCTGAAATCAGAATGCGACCAAAACATCAGTTGACGCTTCCAGCCAACATCGTCCGAGAAGCAAAGCTCGCCCCAGATGACCGGCTCGAAGTGCGCTACATCAATGGGGTGATTGTTTTAACGCCACGCTCAAAGTCAGTATCTGCGCAGCAATTTGACTTCATGGCTTATGCAGGTATTGGCAAGGGTATGTGGGGTAATACCTCAGATGAGGTGAATAAATACATCAATGACCTACGCGCATAATGAGGGAGTTTGAGCAACAACTCCGCCTGATGGCGGGAGCACGTGTTTACATTGACACAAATATCTTCATTTATTTTTTTAACAAGTGGGACAAGGGATTTTCACTGGTTGCAGATTTGATCGAGGTGTGTGCAGATCGTCGGATTTTTGGTGTCGCCAGTGAACTGGTCGTGGCAGAAATTTTGGTGCAACCTTATCGCGAAAGAGATCTTGGAACAATAGCTCAAGTGAAAAGATTTTTTGGACAAAAGGATTTTCTCCATGTGTGTGAGCATCAAAGTGGATTTATCAACGAATCCGCAATGCTCGCGGGAGAGCACGGAATGAAATTGATTGACGCTATGCATTTCCATACAGCCATAGCCAATCAGTGCAATTTTCTCATCACACATGACCAGAACTTCAAATCAACCAAGGGAGTGGAGGTTGTGCAACTCCAAGATTTTATTCAATAATTACGCAAAATCGCGGTTCGTATTTATCTAAGGTTTGCTACGACCA
>JAVKMA010000283.1:0-10606 GCA_031538685.1 Burkholderiaceae bacterium
GCGGCGCGCAAAACGTTTAGCGACCACCAAACCCACACGCGCCGAGGCACCTTCATGCATCAATTGATGTAATGCCAAATGACTGGTTCGACTCACCCACGGCGTCGCCAACAATTGACGAAACTCTGCTGGTGTGTGGATACGCTGTTGCGCGCCAAAATACAGTCGGCGCATAGTGCCATGCTCCACTACTTAGATTTAAACGGCCAAACGTTTACGCCCTTTGGCACGACGTGCATTCAACACCAAACGACCGCCGTGAGTTTTCATGCGAGCGCGGAAACCATGGGTACGTTTACGACGAACAACGGATGGTTGGTAAGTACGTTTCATTGCGAATTCCTAATTAATTTGTACAGCAAAAAAGGGGCGGATTATAGCCAAAACCGCATACCCACCCCGCAACGCATAAATGACGAACTTAGCTGCCGACAAATAATTACACGCGATGCAGTAATAATTTATTCACGCGTGCGACAAAATGCGCAGGGTTTTCAATACTGCCGCCTTCGGCTAATTGAGCCTCTTCAAATAACAACCACGCCCAATCATCCAAACCTGGCGTTTGATCTGTCAATGCTGCCACTAAAGGATGGTTGGGGTTGATTTCTAAAATCGGTTTGGTAGCTGGCGCAGCTTGCCCTGCCGATTTTAAAATTCGTTGCAGATGATTCGACATCCCATCCTCGCTGGCCACCAAACATGCTGGCGAGTCGGTCAAGCGCAAAGTCACGCGAACACTACTGACTTTATCTTCCAACACTGTTTGAAAATGCTCGATCACCGCTTTGTGGCTTGATTGGGCAAGCTCTTGCGCTTTTTTATCGCTCTCATCCGATAAGGCACCCAAATCCAAGCCACCTTTAGCAACTGACACCAGCTCTTTACCGTCAAACTCGTTTAAAAAGGACAACATCCATTCATCAACGCGTTCAGACAATAAAAGGACTTCAATGTCTTTTTTCTTGAAGACTTCTAAATGAGGGCTATTGCGCGCCGCTAAATAACTGTCGGCGGTGACGTAGTAAATTTTTTCTTGGCCGTGCTTCATGCGCGCGACGTAATCGGTCAAAGACACGGTTTGCGTCGCGTCATCGTTGCGGGTACTGGCAAAACGTAATAGCTTTTGCAAGCGTTCACTGTTGCTGTGATCTTCGCCGACGCCCTCTTTTACGACTTGCCCAAACTCTTGCCAGAAATCATGGTAACGCGTGCCGTCCTTATCGTTGGCCATTTCTTCTAAGACACTTAATATTTTTTTCGTTGCACCTTCACGTATCGTTTTGACATCGCGCGACTCTTGCAGCAATTCACGCGAAACATTAAGCGGCAAGTCTGCTGAATCGATCACACCGCGCACAAAGCGCAGATAAGTCGGCAATAATTTATCTGCGTCATCCATGATAAAAACGCGCTTGACGTATAACTTCAGGCCATGTCGCTGGCTACGATCCCACAAATCAAACGGTGCTTTTTTCGGTACAAACAATAACAAGGTGTATTCCGAACGCCCTTCAACACGGCTGTGGCTATAGCTCAACGCTGGCTCTTGATCATGACTGATGTGTTGATAAAACGCTTGATACTGTTCTGGCGTGACATCATTTTTATTGCGCGTCCACAAGGCACTGGCTTCATTCACAGCTTGCCACGCATCAGTGCTTAACATTTTTTTCTCAGTTTCATCCCATTTTTCTTCGCGCATTTCAATCGGCACTGAAATGTGATCCGAGTATTTGCGGATTAAAGACTTTAATTGCCACGACGATAAGAAAGTATCAAATTCGCTGTCGCTACGCAAATGTAATACGACTTCGGTACCGCGTTGATCTTTGCTGATCGGCTCAATCGTGAATTCACCTTCACCATTAGAAGTCCAGCAGATTGCTTCACTCGATTTAGCATCGGCACGGCGCGTATTCACCACGACTTTGTCAGCGACGATAAATGCAGAATAAAACCCGACTCCAAACTGTCCAATTAATTGCGCGTCTTTTTGTTGATCGCCGCTTAATTGAGTGAAAAATTCTCGCGTGCCAGAACGCGCAATCGTGCCCAAATTATTCAGCACCTCGTCTTGATTCATCCCGATACCGTTGTCACTAATGGTCAGGGTTCTGGTCGCTTCATCAGCGCTAATTTGAATCCGGAAAGTTTGATCTTGACCCAATAATTTAGGTGATTTCAAAGTTGCAAAACGCAATTTATCAATCGCGTCTGAGGCGTTAGATACCAGCTCGCGCAAAAAAATTTCGCGATTGGAATACAAAGAATGAATCATCAGCTTGAGCAACTGAGCGACTTCCGCTTTGAATCCGTGAACTTGTTTATTCGTACTGTTATCAGCAGTTTTGTTGTCTGTCATGGCTATAGAATAAAAAATAAAGTGGGTAAATGCCTTGATTCATCAGCGTTACCTCGCTTAACACTGTTTCGTTTTTGCTTGGAAAACACTTTTTTAATCACACTTCCTAATAAGAACATTAGTGGTCGTTTCAAGAGGCACTCACTATTTTTATTTAGGACGACATAATCGCTGCTTAATTTTAAATGTGAGCGTTTGCTCTCTGGCCGCTATCGTGAATTGTATAAATCGCAGCATTACTTATTGCGTCATTGCTTTTTTGATTAGCCCATCGATCTCCATGGGTTACGCGCAAAGAATGCCCACTAATGACCCAAGCACCGTAACCCCAAGCGCGCCCGTCATGCAGGCCGAGGAAGCCCATTTACCCGAATTGGGTGTTGGCGCGGAAACCACTTTATCACCACAAGACGAGCAAATATTGGGCGATCGCATCTATTTATCGATCACACAGGGCGCCAATTATTTTGACGATCCCTTGATCAAAGATAGCCTCGATGCAATGGGACAAGGCTTGGTCAAAGCCTCATCCGTAAAACCGCCCTTCAACTTTAATTTTTTCGCCTTAAAAGACTTCAAAATCAACGCCTTTGCCTTACCGGGTGGTTTTGTAGCGATATACGCCGGTTTGATTCTGACGGCGCAAGATGAATCTGAATTGGCAGCGGTCATGGCGCATGAAGTCAGCCATGTCTTACAACGCCACATCGTTCGAATGCTGGAACAAAACAAACAAAATGGCTGGATTTCTGCGGCCAGTTTTATGACTGGAATGGCGTTATTAATCTCGGGCGCTAATCCCCAAGCTGGTTTGGCGTTTATTTATGGTGGCGAAGGTTTACGTGCCGATCAACAATTGCGGTTCAGTCGTGAAGCGGAAAGAGAAGCCGACCGCATCGGTTTTACTTTGCTGCGTGATGATGGCTACAACACCGCCGCGATGCCGATATTTTTTAACCGCATGTATCAAGCCACTAAATTAAATCAATCCGCTTACGCAGACTTCATTCGCACTCATCCGATCACTCAAGAACGTGTCGCGGATATTCAAAACCGTGTGCGCACGCAATCGAATCAAGCCAATATGACACCGGCTGTTCGCGATCCCTTAATGTTTAGTTTGCTACAAGCCCGCACGCGAGTATTAGTCAACAATAATGAACTCGAACAAGTCCGCGTTCAACAGTATTTTAATGATCAATTGAACCGATCAATTCCCACTTGGCGCAGCACCGCTGCACGATATGGCCTGGTTCTGCTGGCTTTAGCGCGGGGTGATTTTCCACGCGCGCGTGCACAACTGGCGCCCTTGCGCGCCTCCTACCCAGACAATCATTATTTTGCGTTTACCGAATTGGAAATCAATTTACAAAGCAATCAAAACGATCGAAAACTCGCTCAGAAAATGCTGGAAAAATTCCCCAACCAACGCGGCTTTATCAATTTGTACATTGAAACTCTGATCGCGCTTAACGAAACCGCTGATGCGATTGATTTTTTGCGTCGAGAAATTCGCGCCCACAAAGATGAATTAGTACTGTATGAAAAACTGGCACAGGTTTATTCATCACTGAAAAAAGACACCTTGCAACACATGACTTTGGCCGAGTTGTATGATCGTTCGTATCAGTTCACTGCGGCGATTGAACAAGCGGAAATCGGCCTGCGCTCAAAGGATTTAACGCCTCAAGACGCGGCAATATTAAAAACACGAATCAAACAATATCGTGCCAATGCCACGCGCGACAAGCAGTTCAAGTTACCTTAATTTTTGCCTAACTCGACGGACATCAACAAGATTTACATAAGTACATGAACTCACCCATTCGTTTAATCGTTGGACTGGGGAACCCTGGTTTGGAATATCGAAAAACACGCCATAACGCTGGCTTTTGGCTGACCGATTTATGGGCCGATATTTATCGCGGCAACTGGCAGGGCGCGCATCAAGGGCGTTTGTGCAGCATTTCTGTGAACGGCCAAAAAATCTGGTTGCTACAACCGCAAACCTATATGAACCGTTCGGGCAATAGCGTTTTGTCGGTAATGCAGTTTTATAAATTAACACCCGCAGATTTATTAGTGTGCCACGATGAATTGGATTTATTACCTGGCATTGTGCGCTTGAAACAAGGCGGCGGCGTAGCTGGGCACAATGGTTTAAAAGACATCGTGCGTGTGTTAGGTGGTGACGCTGGGTTCTGGCGCTTGCGCATCGGCATTGGACATCCGCGCCAATTGCAAGCACAACAAAACGTCGCCGACTTTGTTTTGCATCCACCCAAACAAGATGATCAAAAACGAATTGACGAATCTTTGACCCGTATCAGCGCACAAACTGAACGCTTAGTTGGCGGCGATTTTGTCAACGCGATGCAGGCTTTGCACCGCGTTGAATAGGCCATCTGTTTTAGTGTTTCCTTAACAGATGTGCGTCATGTAAATCATCTACGAATAATGCATGTGACTTTATGTCCTGGATTCAAGTCTGAGTTCCCCGTCCCACTTCATCACTGAAAAGAACTCCCGCACAAAACTACGCTTCACACTCATGAGCGAATTTTGTAACCGCGTTTTAACAAAATCACGCTAAAGGCCGACATCAATACGACGCTGATGCATAAGACCGATAGGCTCAATAAAGGTGACACATCAGACTGACCAAAAAAGCCGTAACGAAACCCATCAATAATGTAAAAGAAGGGATTAAAGTGCGATGCGCTTAACCAAAATGCCGGCAAAGAATGCACCGAATAAAACACTCCCGATAAAAAAGTCGCAGGCGTAATAATGAAATTTTGAAAAGCTGCAATTTGATCAAATTTATCGGCCCAAAGTCCCGCGACTATCCCCAAACTGCCCAATAAAATTCCACCCAATACCGCAAACATAATAATCCACAAAGGGCTATAGACTGGACCTTGGTAATAAATTCCCGCGACCGCAAAAATCCCCAACCCAACCACAAAACCGCGCACCACTGCGGCACCAACATAGGCAAAGAAAAAATTCCAATGCGACAGCGGCGGCAATAAAATAAAAATTAAATTGCCGGTGATTTTCGATTGAATTAAAGACGACGAAGCATTAGCAAAAGCGTTTTGCAACACACTCATCATCACCAACCCTGGCACTAAAAAAGTGACGTAATTGATGCCCGCATAGACGGTGACTTGATTGGACAGTACATGGCTAAAAATCAATAAGTACAACAGCGCAGTCAATACTGGTGCGGCAACTGTTTGGAAAGAAACTTTCCAAAAACGTAAAATTTCTTTTTTGAATAAAGTGTTGGCGCCGGTCCAATTTTGCTTAGCGCCTGCTGGTAAAGTGTTTGCGTTCATGATTTCATTAATTGTAAAAATACGTCTTCCAAATCGGTTTCTTGCACGCTCATTCGTTTTAAGCGCAGACCCGCGTCACGAATCCGCGCCAAAATCGGCTCGACATCGTTGTAGTTAGCAATGTGATAACGCGCGACGCCCGCGACGATGCTGTCAGGTGGTGGGTTTTGTGGATATTCCTGATTCTCGGTTTCTAACTGTAATTCGGTGTTGGCCAGACGCGCGATAAAGTTATGCGTGGCATCAAGCGCAATAATTTTGCCCGCTTTTAACATCGCAATACGCGCGCATAAATTTTGCGCTTCTTCCAAATAATGCGTCGTCAAAACAATGGTGTGACCCTGATTGTTCAGCTCACGAACAAAAGTCCACAAAGACTGGCGCAAGGCTACATCAACGCCTGCTGTTGGTTCATCCAACACAATGACGCGCGGTTTATGCACCAACGCTTGGGCCACCATGACGCGGCGTTTCATTCCGCCGGACAAGCGGCGCATATTGGTGTGTGCTTTATCAGTTAACTGCAAACGGTCTAACAATTCATCAATCCATTGATCATTTTTTGCAATACCGTAATAACCTGACTGAAACACCAATGCTTCGCGCACCGTAAAAAATGGATCAAAAACTAACTCTTGCGGCACCACCCCCAACAGCTGTCGCGCTTGACGAAATGCACTTTGTACGTCAAAGCCATGTACCGAAATATGACCTTGATCGGACCGTGACAAACCAGCCAAAATCGAAATCAGTGTTGTTTTACCCGCGCCATTGGGGCCTAATAAGCCAAAAATTTCACCTTCTTTAATCTCTAAAGAAACATCATCAAGGGCTTTAAATGCTTGTCCGTTTTTATTACGAAAGGTTTTGTGTACGCCACTGATGTGGATCGCGTTCATAAATGATTCCTCTTAGTTGGTTGTTGTTTTCTTTTCGGACGATCGATTAAAAATTTAAGGGCTATTTTTTGAGTCTGTTTTTCAGTCTAATTTTTTATATCTAACTGCGCACGTAACTCGCTCACTTCTTTTTGCAATTGCGCTAATGCAACTTGAATCGGATCGTCTACATTGGCGCTAACACCATAGCCGGTGAATTCATTTCTATCTTTATTCACAGGTTCGCCAGAAGCCACGGGATAGGCGGGATTGCCGACTACCGTCGTATTGGCCGCCACGGCGCGAACCACTACCGCGTTACTACCCACTTTAGCGTATTCGCCCACCGTGAATGCGCCTAGCACTTTAGCGCCGGCGCCAATAATCACTCCGCACTCCAAAGTCGGATGACGTTTTTTTCCGCGGGTTAAGGTAGTCCCCCCCAAAGTTACGCCTTGATAAATCGTGCACTGGTCACCGATTTGCGCGGTCTCACCAATCACTACGCCGTGGCCGTGATCAATAAATACTCCTCGCCCTATTTGCGCGCCCGGATGAATTTCAATCCCCGTTAACATCCGCGACAGGTAGGCCCAAAAACGCGCCAACCATCTTAATTTCATACGCCATAAAAAATGCGCCAAACGATGATTGATTAAGGCGTGTAGCCCAGGATAGCAAGTCAATACTTCCCACACATTGCGCGCCGCAGGATCACGCGCTTTAATCGTTAAGATGTCTTCAATAATGTTTTGGAACATAGCAAAATAAAGCGCGTCGTTAAAACGCATCTGATGAAGTGAATTTTTGAGGTGATTCTTAGAGTGATTCCTAGAGCGACTCTAAAAGTCACTCTCGCCTTTATTCTCGTAACGAAGTCTGCAAACGGTCTTGATTGGTAAAACTAAAGGTACTGATGATTTCCCACACTTCAGTACCTACTGTTGTAGTTTTTTGTCGCATATTGGCGGGTAATTGGGTAAAGGGCGCGGCCATTTTGACCACGCGAACCGCCGCCATATCCAAGGCATCATTGCCTGAGCGACGTTTGATGCTAATGCCGCCCTCTTTTTCATAAATGGTTCCGTCTTCAAAAATCGGAATGTAAATCACTAAATCACCGTACAGTTTTTGGCCATTTTTTTGCGGAAAATTCAGTGTGCCCACGCGTTCAATTTTTTCTTGCACCATTTTGTAATACAAGGCGTATTCGGCGCGCGCGCTACGTGGCGTGATTTGTGTTTTTTTCGGTCGCTGTTGATATTCCTGATAGCGTCGATCAATTTCAGCAAAGTCTTGCGACAACTTTAATGGGGCGACCTGCGGTTGATTTTGCGTTTGTTCAGGTGTGGGATTGGTTTTATTCACTGGCTGCGATTCAGCTATCTGCGCCTGATTCTCTTTGATACGGGTGTAAAGCACTTTGTTCTCGGCTTCAATCTCAGTTAAACGTTGTTTTTGCTGCTCCAATATTTGTCCAATTCGCCCCGTCTTTAGCTCCATCTCTGCGGGAATCGGACTGGTGCGGCGCTCCTCTTTATCAACCGTACCACTACCTTCGCTATCGATTTGCGCCAGTACGGGCGCGTTATCAGGACGAATATGGTCGCCACCAGTGAGCAACACAATTTCTAAACGCTCTTCCAGTGGACTGGGATCAGGTTTTGCAGGATGTCGATTAAAAGTGCTCAAAAAGAAAACCGTGTGCAGCAACACTGACACAAACAAAGTCGTTGCCAACAAGTTTTCTTTAATCACTTCTTTAATCAACATGCTTTGATATGAGTTAACAGGAACATTGCAATAATTTTATTTGAACAAGGAGCCGCGAATGACGATAAGCCCTGAATAACCATAAGCCCTAAATAACGATAGTGCGATATTGTGACGCATCGCGTACCTTGCACAGGTGAAACCCTCTACAACACTGTGGGCGTATCGATAATAAGGGTTTCAGGCGCCGTTTTAACCATCATGTTTTGCGTGGCATCATCGAGTTCAACAACAGGATGATGTGGGTCTAAATGCGCATTGACGCTGACCATGATTTCATCAATTGCCAAAATTTGAATTCGCACCCGCGTATCGCGCGGATAAGTATGCGGCGCGATTTTAATCACCAAGGGAATATCTTCCAAGGTCACGCTATCGCTCATTAACACGCGTGCGGTAATGCTAATAGGTGTCGTCGCACTAAGATCATATTGTTGTTGCAACCAACGCAAGCACCAGAAATTTTCCATCTTGCGCTGATACTGTTGATAGCTTTGATAAGTCGCTTCAAAACCAGAAATAATGCCAAACAAGGTGCTGCTCTTGGCTTTAAAGGGTGCAAACAATGGCGCGGCAGTGCCGTGTGTAATCGCCACCAATAATTGCCACTGATTGACCATATCGGTATAACGTCGCAACGGCGAAGTCGCCCAAAAATAATGCGCGACACCCAAGCCGTGATGCGGTGCCGATTGCGTTTGCATCCGTACTTTGAAATTGCTTTGCGTGCGAAAAATCGCCGGCACATTCAAATCACTTAACCACTGCGCCCAAGTACGGTTAGCAAAAATCATCCACTCGGCAACAATTAAATCTAAAGGTGCACCGCGCATCCGTGGTGTGATGTTGATACGCGGCATTGCTTGATCCTCAACGCGATCCACATAAAAATGATATTCCGTACGTTGACCTTTTTCAGGTGTTAAGCCATAACTGACGCGCGCGTCTTGGCGTTGTTGATGCAAGGATTTTGCGCCGCGCCACAACTGCGCTAACTCGCTGGCACAAGGATAAGCGTCTGTAGGCGTGTCTGCTTCTAAACTTTCCAGAGTCACCAAACTGTCTAGCTGATTGGTACGCAAATTATGCAAAATCCGAATCCGTTCCAACTTGCTTTGAGTGCGTCCAAAAGAACCATCAACGGCACATTCGACGTACAAAGACACGACCGGAATCTCGCGCCCTTCTTGCAAAGAAAACTGCGCGACCAGCGCATCTGGCAGCATGGTGATTTTTTCACCAGGTGCATAAAGCGTTGAATAACGCGCCCGGGCGATTTGATCATAAGCATCGTCAGGCGTCATTGCGACACTGGGTACCGCGATATGAATTCCGATGCGGGTTGTGCAATCAGGTAAAGACTCAACCGAAAACGCATCATCAATTTCGGTGGTATTTTGATCATCAATTGAAAATGCGCCAACCGACGCCAGTGGCAAATCGTGCGCTAGCGCTAGTGTGGGCAAAGTCGCGGAAAACTCAATGCCATCAGGGAACATTTCGGCCAGAAAAATATAGCGGTGATAGTCGTAAGTTGAAGCAATCAATCCCCAACGCAACAGACATTGCGGCAAAGTCAAAT
The DNA here is from genome assembly GCA_031538685.1 of Burkholderiaceae bacterium. Lineage (GTDB taxonomy): Bacteria > Pseudomonadota > Gammaproteobacteria > Burkholderiales > Burkholderiaceae > JAVKLU01. The sequence continues at coordinate 9,943 of JAVKMA010000283.1, forward strand.
TCAAGACTTTGGCTGCCTGCATGACGGCTTGATACTCCAGTGTTTTTTTATCAGGACAATTTAAAAGTGTTGTCGCCATCGCCGCGATTTCTGGTGGCACCGTGTCTTTTAGCAAAGACTCCACAAATTGAGCTTGAATCGCTTGTTGTTGGGCCCGACGCGCAATGCCGTCTTTAGCCGCCTGCAGTAACTCAGGTGCACTACACAAATAGCGTCCACCGCCGTGACGGGAAAAATAAATGGGTGCGCGATGCAAGGCCAACAAAGTTGCAATTTCTTGGATGCGCGAACAATTTTCACCAAAGTATTCATGCGCAGCATCGAGGAATGAAAAACCAGTCGGGTGGGCTTGTATAGTTAGGCCTGCTTGAGGCAAGGTCTCCCATAAAAAATCAGGATCGAGTGTTGCCGATTCGGCTTGCGCCGCCAGCATGATTTGATCGGGGGCCGTTTTATCGTCAAAATTCAACAAAACTTGATGGGCTTTGACTTTCTGCGTTTTACCAGATGTTGCGTGACCTTGCTGTACCTCAAAAGCAGCGCCTTTTTGAGTCACTACAATGGCGCAGTGGTGTTGACCTTTTTCTTCGTATAAGACAAGGGATGGCATGCGAACAATATGATCAAAAATTAAGTAGGGCCTGATATTAAGTAGCGCCTAATA
>JAVKMA010000284.1:0-1645 GCA_031538685.1 Burkholderiaceae bacterium
AGCGAAACATGGTGTTGGCGTGTTGTTTCAAATTCCTAAAAAAACCAATACCGATCAGCTCATTCACGGGATGACACACACGTCGATGCACGAGACGCAGGTGATTCATTTTGACATATCGAAAACACGTGCACGAAAAGGCTTTTCCTTAACTGATCAGGGTATGGATTTATCACATGCCCTTGGCGAAGCTCATTACTGCATTGGCTGTCACGCACAAGGAAAAGATTCTTGTTCAAAAGGTTTGAGGGAAAAACCGACAAGCGATGGCACGGTCAGTTTTAAAAAGTCAGTGTTTGGCGTGACCTTGGCGGGATGTCCGTTGGAAGAGCGGATTTCTGAATTTTTAATCGTTAAAGCGCAAGGTTACCCGTTATCAGCCTTAGCCATGATTACGATCGATAACCCAATGGCGGCAGCCACTGGGCATCGAATTTGTAACGATTGTATGAAGTCCTGTATTTATCAAAAGCAACAACCGGTCGATATTCCGCAAGCTGAGACGCGAGTATTAAAAGATGTGTTGAATTTACCCTGGGGTTTTGAAATTTACAGTTTGCTCACGCGTTGGAATCCCTTGAACTTACAGCGTTGGTTACCCCGCGCGTCAACTGGTTACAACGTTTTGGTCGTCGGTATGGGGCCAGCGGGGTATACCTTAGCGCATCATTTACTGAACGAGGGCCATAAAGTCGTGGCGATCGACGCTTTGAAAATTGAACCTCTTGCGTCTGAATTAAATGGTGTCGGGATTAATAATGAGCGCGTTTCTTTCGCGCCAGTCCATTGTTTTGATGATATTAAGGACGATTTAGACGAGCGTATCCCTGGCGGTTTTGGCGGTGTTTCTGAATATGGCATTACCGTGCGCTGGGATAAAAATTTTTTAAAAGTGGTGCGTCTGTTATTGCAACGGCGTACACAGTTTTCTTTATTTGGCGGGGTGCGTTTTGGCGGCACGATTACGCTTGATCAAGCATTTGATTTAGGTTTTGATCATATTGCTTTGGCGATGGGTGCAGGCAAACCGACTTTGTTGGATATCCCTAATGCGATGGCGCGTGGGGTTCGTGCGGCATCTGATTTTTTAATGGGGCTACAGTTGTCTGGCGCGGCCGATCAACGATCGATCGCCAATTTGCAATTGCGTTTACCTGCGGTCGTTGTTGGTGGGGGCTTAACTGCCATTGATACTGCGACTGAGGCACTGGCGTATTATCCTGTTCAAGTCGAAAAATTTGCGCGACGTTATCGCGCCTTAGTTGTTGAACACGGCGCTGAAAAAGCTCGTGCCTTGTGGAGTGAAGAAGACGCGCAGATCGCGGATGAGTTTTTAGCGCATGCGCTTGAAATTGAATCTTTGCGTCTACAAACGGCTGCCGGTCAAACGCCCAATTTCATCCCTTTATTACAAAAATGGGGTGGGGTGACAGTGGTGTATCGCAAAGGTTTGAACAATGCGCCAGCCTATACCTTGAACCACGAAGAAATTGAAAAAGCCTTAGAAGAGGGAATTTATTTCGCGCCCAATTTGTCGCCAACTCATATTTCGATAGATGAGTTTCAAGCGGTCAATGCGATTACATTTGAGCGCGCGGATAAAGAGAGCGCTATTTCGTCCCCAGTCACTTTTCCTGCACGTGCG
>JAVKMA010000285.1:0-1866 GCA_031538685.1 Burkholderiaceae bacterium
ACCCAATCCCCATGCATCACTTTAGACAGTTCAGAGACCGAGATAAACAAGTCTTCCTGTCCATTTCCTTGCGCTAAAAATCCAAATCCATCGGGATGGATTGACACTCGACCCGTAATAAATTTTTTATTATTTGAAACGATTTGCCCTTGTTTTTTAACTTTTAATAACTCATCTTTGCACATTGCAAAAATTCGTTTTTCTAATCCTGGTAAGGCTTTTGATGAAACTCGTAAAGCCTTAGCTAAAGAGGCCAAGTTGAGTTCTTGTGGCGTATTGCGCAAACAATTTAAGATGGCTTCGCGCGAAGGGATTTTAAAAATTTCAGACAATATATATAGTGGTAAGAACAATAAAATGTCATTAAGGTTTACGTAATAAGTAAATCCCCAACAAAACTAAACAACAACCGCCTAACTGCCAAACCGTTGCCGGCTCGTTTAACCAGTAGGCGCCTAAAACCAAAGTTGACACGGGTCCTAGCATACCCGCTTGGGATGCCACCGAAGCTCCGACAACTGATACAGAAAACATCGTCAGCACAACCGGCGCAACTGTGCACGCCAGTGCGTTAACTATCGACCAGCCATACACGGGTATGGGCAATATCAAACTTGACCAAGAGCGCAACAATGCAAACTGTAACACGCACACCACAGTTGATACGCACATGGCGTAGGCAACCAATCGCAAAGAGTCAATTCGCGCCAACATCTCGCCGCTACCTAAAAGATAAATCGCGTAACTCAATGCAGCACCCAATACTAATGCGCTGCCTAACCATACTTGACCGCCAGAGAAGTGTAAGTCGTGAACAAACACCAACACTATTCCTAAATACGCTACGCACAAAGAATACCATTGCCGTGAAGGAATATGCCGTGAAAATCGTAATGCACTGATTAGTAAGACAAACGTTGGCGTTAAAAATAACAACAAACGTTCTAATCCCACGCTGATGTATTCCAGACCTAAAAAGTCCAACATGCTGGATAAGTAGTACCCTACTAAACCCAAACCCACAACTCGCCAACGGTCGGACGTCGATAACGCAGGAGAACGCATCATTTTCCAAACTGCAATAGGAACAAAAACAGGGGCCGCAAACAACATTCGCAAGGTGATCAACTGGACCGCATCGATGCCATAGCGATACAAAAATTTGGCCACAATCGCTTTAGTCGAAAATAAAATTGCACCCACCATTGCACACAACAAACCAATATGGTGCCGGCGCATTGCATCCTTAGAAGCAGTCATTAATTAACATAAAAATTGATGGCGAGAATTAAGGATGTTATGAATCAGTGCTCCGAGGTATTTTTTTGTCGCGCCTCAATCCGCTCCCTCACCCCAAAAAACACAATGAATTGGCGCACGATAAAACGATGTCCTTTCCAAAAACAAGAGCAGTTCAGACCATCCCTAAATCATTCGCCCAAAGCTTCGATAAATTGAGCTTCGTCCCAAACGGTTACGCCCAAAGTAAGGGCTTTTTCTAATTTGCTACCGGCTTCGCTACCAGCAACCACAATATCTGTTTTTGCACTCACGCTGCCCACTATTTTTGCGCCACATCGACGCGCACGTTCTTCTGCGACTGAACGCGACCATGTCGGTAGTGTTCCGGTAAATACCATGCTTTTACCAAACAAAGAATGCGTCGTATTTATTTGCGCCGCGATCAATGGCGCCTCAATTTCCAGTAAAGCTTCTAATCGCGTCAACCATTGCTGTGCAAACGCGTTAGTAAAAAATTCATACAAGGCAAAAGCCACCACTGGACCAACATCGTTCACCGCTTGCAAAGCGTTTAGCGCACGAGTTTGCGCATCATCAACTGATGTCTTTAAGGGCTCACTTAAT
>JAVKMA010000286.1:0-15718 GCA_031538685.1 Burkholderiaceae bacterium
GATGCCCTCCGCCCCTGCCATAGCGGTCACGAAGGCTTAAAGGTTCACAATGTGGGAATAGTTAGAAATAATCAGGAATAGGTGCTCAATTTATGAACCAAGAATCAAAAGAATACCGCAGTCCAAAGGTTGATAAAATCATCGTTACCTTAGCGATGCTATTTTTATTCGCGGGAGTTCTGGCGTTTTACCTGCTATCGGGATCTGCGACCTTGATTCGTTTGGCGGGACTGTTTGGTGGAATCGTCATTGCTTTGGCGCTGGCGTTTTTTTCAGAATCTGGGCGGACGTTTTTGCGGTTTTGTCGTGACTCTTGGCGCGAGGTTCAAAAAGTGGTTTGGCCAACGCGTAAAGAAGCCGTTCAGATGACGGGTATTGTTTTTGTTTTTGTCTTGATTGTGGCCTCATTTTTATGGTTTTCTGATAAGGCTTTGGAATACGTTTTATACGATTTAATTTTGGGCTGGCGGCGTTAATTTTCCGTCGATTGCCTAGCTGTTCTTGGAATTCATTTTTGCCCCTTATTATTCGCGTATGACGACAGAAGTTGAAAGCAAAAAGTGGTATGTTGTACAGGTTTATTCCGGAATGGAAAAATCGGTGGAGCGTATCTTGAGGGAGCGTATTGCGGCCTCTCCCTACGCGCATCAATTTGGTGAAATTTTGGTGCCAACCGAAGAGGTGATGGAAATTAAAAACGGTCAAAAAGCTGTGACCGAGCGGCGTTTTTTTCCCGGCTATATTTTGGTCGAGATGTTAATGAGCGACGAGACTTGGCACTTGGTGAAAAAAACCAATAAAGTCAGCGGCTTTTTAGGTGGAAAAGCCAATCGCCCGCCCGCGATTCCTTATAGCGATGTCGAAAAAATTCGCATTCAAATGCAAGATGGGGTACAAAAACCAAAACCCAAAACGATGTATGAAATTGGCCAATCTGTTCGAGTGAAAGAGGGGCCTTTTGCCGACTTTAATGGCCACATTGAAGAGGTTAATTACGACAAGTCGCGTGTCCGAATTTCGGTGACGATTTTTGGTCGCGCAACGCCGGTTGATTTAGAGTTTGGTCAGGTTGAAAAAACCTGATTAGTATTAGAGTGTTAGCAGTAATTTAGCAGTTAGAGCGCCGCGAAGTTTGTGGCGTCTCGCAGAGGAGCCTAACTGGCAACAAAGTTTAGGCGTTATGACTCATTTTTAGGAAAATAGACATGGCAAAAAAAGTCGTTGGCTATATTAAATTGCAAGTTCCTGCGGGTAAAGCCAACCCGTCACCTCCGATCGGCCCAGCTCTGGGTCAGCGCGGCCTTAACATTATGGAGTTCTGTAAAGCTTTCAATGCCCAAACTCAGGGCATGGAGCCTGGTTTGCCCGTACCGGTAGTGATTACTGCCTTTGCGGATAAGTCCTTTACTTTCATTATGAAGACGCCGCCCGCAACGGTGCTCATCAAAAAACTATCAGGTGTTGCCAAGGGTTCGGCCCGTCCGCACGTGGATAAAGTTGGTAAATTAACCCGCAAACAAGCTGAAGAAATCGCGACGACAAAGATGCCTGATTTGACAGCAAAAGATATGGACGCCGCAGTGCGTACCATCGCGGGTTCTGCGCGTTCGATGGGCATTACGGTTGAGGGGGAATAAATATGGCAAAAATATCTAAAAGAGTTAAGGCGCTACGCGCCAAAGTTGACCCAGCCAAAATCTATCCTTGTGATGAGGGTTTGCAGTTAGTCAAATCTTGCGCAACGGCTAAATTTGATGAGTCGGTTGACGTTGCGGTTCAGTTGGGAATTGATGCGCGTAAATCTGATCAGGTGGTTCGCGGTTCGGTGGTGTTGCCGGCAGGAACGGGTAACACCGTTCGCATTGCGGTATTTGCCTCGGGTGAAAAAGCGGATCAGGCCCGTGCTGCGGGTGCCGATATTGTCGGTATGGAAGATTTGGCGGATAAGGTTAAAGCGGGTGAAATGAATTTTGACGTAGTGATTGCGGCGCCAGATGCGATGCGTGTGGTGGGTGCTTTAGGTCAAATTTTGGGCCCGCGCGGTTTGATGCCAAACCCTAAAGTCGGCACGGTAACGGCGGACGTGGTCACTGCAGTTAAAAACGCAAAAGCGGGTCAAGTGCAATTCCGTAATGACAAAGCGGGGATTGTTCATGCAACGATTGGTCGTGCGTCATTTAGCGTTGAGCAGTTAAAAGAAAATTTAAAAGCCTTGGTTGAGACGATTCAAAAATCGAAGCCTGCGAGTAGCAAAGGTGTTTTTGTTCGCAAGGTGGCGGTATCCTCAACAATGGGTGCAGGTTTACGCTTAGAGTTGTCTTCACTAAGTTAAAAATTAATTAACACCCGGCGATAGATTTTGCTGGGTGATAAGAATTAAGTCTGTTGGTTTTGGACTTATGGGTGGATGAGAAGTTTTCATCCGGTTGTCAAAGACCGTTGGGCGGAAAGTTGTTGAGTTTGCCGTTAAACGCGATGTCTAGGCGTCGCCCCAGCGTAGATGGCGAACCCCATTGAAAATGTTTTTTCATTCAAATTGTAGTTTTTGGGTGTAGGAGTATTGGATAAAAGGTCGCCGGCTCAGAAGGGTTTGATAGGCTTCGTCGCTTTGCGATAAAAACCATCAATCCAGACGAGATTTTTAGGAGGTATTTGTGAGTCTTAATCTGAACCAAAAAGAAGTCGTTGTTAAAGAGGTGGCAGCGCATTTGGTCAAGGCACAAACTTTGGTTATGGCGGAGTATCGCGGGGTAAAGGTTGATGCGTTGACGATTTTGCGTAGCAAAGCAAGAAGCGAAGGGGTGTATTTACGCGTCATTAAAAACTCCTTGGCGCGTCGAGCTGTTGAAGGCACGCAATTTTCCGGTGTGGCGAATGAAATGACCGGCCCGCTGATTTATTCGATCTCGGTTGATCCGGTGGCGGCTGCCAAAGTTGTAAATGACTTTGCAAAAACCAACGATAAATTAGTGATTCGTGGCGGTAATTACGCCGGAAAAAATCTGGATGCCGCAGCAGTAAAGGCTCTGGCAAGCATTCCTGGCCGTGAACAGTTGTTGGCAATGTTGTTAGGCGTGATGCAGTCGCCTACGTCTGCTTTTGCACGAGGTTTGGCGGCATTGGCCGCACAAAAAGCAGAGGCCGCAGCTTAATACAAGCTGGGACCGCATTACTCTTTTAGTGGCGTTGTGCAATTTTGCTGACGCAACATCTTAGTGAAACAGTTAATCGATTTTGGAGAAAAAAATGGCTTTATCAAAAGACGAAATTTTAGAAGCAGTTGGCAGTATGAGCGTGATGGATTTGCATGACTTAGTCAAGGCATTTGAAGAAAAATTTGGCGTGTCTGCTGCGGCAATGGCTGTTGCGGGCGCTGCCGGTACAACTGCCGCTGTTGAAGAAGAAAAAACAGAATTCAATGTGAATTTAGTTGAAGTCGGTGCAAATAAAGTTGGTGTTATTAAAGCCGTTCGTGAAATTACTGGCTTGGGCTTAAAAGAAGCTAAAGACTTGGTTGACGCAGCACCCAAAGCCGTTAAGGAAGCGATTCCAAAAGTAGATGCTGAAGCGGCTAAGAAAAAATTGGAAGATGCGGGCGCAAAAGCAGAAATCAAGTAATTTTTGCTTAAGTGTTGGGGGTTGTTGGGTGGCGCGATTAGGTTAATTTAAGAGTGCCGTCGGCAACCCTTTTGCCGCTTTTTTTGAGTCAAAAGTATCAAGCCGTTGCATCAAGTTGTTTTCGGTTAAAAATTTGTTTGACGCAAAAAAATAAAGCATTTGGTGTTGTTGAAGTCGTAGTTAAAGCAATATTGTTAGTGCCGCGCACGATATCGCGCACTCGGTGTCTTTTCCTGCGTTAGTTTTCAATATGATTGGGAACTGGCGCGATTCTTGGTACGAATTTTCGTCCCCGCCGCTCTCTTTGTCGATGGAGTCTCAATGCGTTATTCCTTCACTGAAAAAAAACGAATCCGTAAATCCTTTGCTAAGCGCGAAGTCGTAGAAAAAATCCCTTTTTTGTTGTCGGCACAGTTGTCGTCTTATGCCGACTTTTTGCAGGCCCAGTCTACGCCTAAAACTCGTCGGGATCTGGGTCTGCAATCGGTATTTACGTCGGTTTTCCCGATTGTGTCAAACAACGGTTTCTCGCGTTTAGAGTACGTGTCATACGCTTTGGGTGCGCCGCAGTTTGATGTGCGCGAATGCCATCAGCGGGGCTTGACCTACGCGGCGCCTTTGCGCGTGAAGTTGCGTTTGGTTTTGTTGGATCGTGAAAACCAAAATAAAGATGTCATCAAAGAAGTTAAAGAACAAGATGTTTACATGGGTGAAATTCCACTGATTACCAACAGTGGTTCATTCGTGATTAATGGTACGGAGCGTGTGATCGTGTCGCAGTTGCACCGTTCTCCAGGCGTGTTTTTTGAGCACGATAAAGGTAAAACGCACAGCTCAGGCAAATTATTATTTTCGGCGCGGATTATTCCTTATCGCGGTTCGTGGCTAGATTTTGAGTTTGATCCCAAAGATGTTTTGTATTTCCGTATCGATCGTCGTCGCAAAATGGCGGCCACGATTTTATTGAAGGCGATCGGCATGACGGTTGAGGAAATCCTCGAGCGCTTCTTCTCTTTCGACCATTTTGTGCTGAAAGATGACGGCGCAGATATGGCTGTTAATTTGGCGCATTTCAAAGGCGCAACTGCCGCATTTGATATCGTCAATAAAAAGGGCGAAGTGTTGGTGGCGAAAGATAAGCGGATCACGGCAAAATTATTGCGTGATATCGAAGCGGCAGGACTTAAAACGATTCCCGTTCCGGAAGAGTTCATGTACGGCAAAATGTTGTCCAAGGCGATTAGCGACAACAGTACTGGTGAAGTCTTGTTAAAAGCCAATGCGGAGTTGACCGAAGACAGTTTTAAAATGTTGCGCGCGGCTGGAATTAAAGAAATCAGTACCATCTTTACGAATGATTTAGATCGCGGCGCGTATATTTCGCAAACCTTGTCGATAGATGATACCGAGACGCAATTGGCGGCAAAAGTCGCGATTTATCGCATGATGCGTCCCGGCGAGCCGCCAACTGTTGATGCGGTTGAAGGCTTGTTTGATGGATTGTTCTCATTGCCAGAGCGCTACAGTTTGTCGCTGGTCGGGCGCATGAAATTTAATCGTCGCGTGGGCCGAGGCAGCATTAAAGATGGCGGCAAAGATATCGACAAAGGTTCGATGACTTTGGACAAAGACGATATTTTGGCGGTGGTCAATACTTTGGTTGACTTGCGTAATGGGATTGGCGAAGTCGATGACATCGATCACTTAGGCAATCGACGCGTTCGTTGCGTGGGTGAATTGGCAGAAAATCAATTCCGTTTGGGTTTAGTGCGCGTTGAGCGCGCCGTGCGCGAACGCCTGGGTCAAGCGGAAGCAGAGGATTTGGTGCCGCATGATTTGATCAACTCAAAACCGATGTCGATGGCGGCGCGCGAGTTCTTTGGGACCTCGCAGTTGTCGCAGTTTATGGACCAAACCAATCCCTTGTCAGAGATTACGCATAAACGCCGCGTGTCGGCTTTGGGGCCTGGCGGGTTGACGCGTGAGCGTGCCGGGTTTGAGGTTCGAGATGTGCATCCAACGCATTATGGTCGCGTGTGTCCTATTGAAACGCCGGAAGGTCCGAACATTGGGTTGATTAACTCATTGGCCTTGTACGCTCGTTTGAATGAATATGGCTTTTTAGAAACGCCGTATCGCCGTGTGGAAAATTGCCAGGTCAGCGACAAAGTGGATTATTTGTCAGCGATTGAAGAGGCCAATTACGTGATCGCTCAGGCGAATGCGCAGATCGATTCCAATGGTCGTTTGGTCGATGAGTTAGTCTCGTCGCGTGAAGCCGGCGAAAGTATTATGGTCTCGCCAGAACGCGTTCAATATATGGACGTTGCGCCAGGTCAAATCGTTTCGGTTGCGGCTTCGTTAATTCCTTTCTTGGAACACGATGATGCGAACCGAGCATTAATGGGCGCCAATATGCAACGACAAGCGGTGCCGTGCTTGCGTCCTGAAAAAGCTTTAGTCGGAACGGGGATTGAGCGGACGGTCGCAATGGACTCGGGAACAACGGTTCAGGCAATGCGGGGTGGTCGAGTCGACTACGTTGACGCCGGCCGTATCGTGATTCGGGTGAATGATGATGAGGCCGCTGATGGCGACACTGGGGTTGATATTTATAACTTGACCAAGTTCACGCGTTCAAATCAAAACACTAACATCAATCAACGCCCTATCGTGATCGTGGGGGATTTGATTGCTCGAGGGGATGTGATTGCCGATGGCGCCTCGACAGACTTGGGCGAACTCGCCTTGGGTCAAAATATGTTGGTCGCGTTTATGCCGTGGAATGGCTATAACTTTGAAGATTCGATTTTGATTTCAGAAAACGTGGTGGCGGAAGATCGTTTCACCTCAATTCATATCGAAGAGTTATCAGTGGTTGCGCGTGATACCAAAATTGGCTCAGAAGAAATTACACGCGATATTTCTAATTTGGCGGAAAGTCAATTGGGCCGCTTGGATGAATCAGGGATTGTGTATATCGGTGCCGAAGTCGAAGCGGGCGACGTTTTGGTTGGTAAAGTGACACCCAAAGGAGATGGCCAGCTTACTCCAGAAGAAAAATTACTCCGTGCAATTTTTGGTGAAAAAGCCTCGGATGTAAAAGACACTTCTTTGCGTGTCCCCTCGGGTATGTCCGGTACGGTGATTGATATTCAAATTTTTACGCGTGACGGTATTGCGCGCGATAAACGCGCACAGCAAATTATTGATGACGAGTTGCGTCGTTTCCGTATCGATTTATCCGATCAAATGCGGATTGTTGAAACCGATACGATGGAGCGGGTTCGGACCATGTTGGTGGACAAAGTCGTTAATGGCGGGCCAAAGCGTTTAGCGCGTGGTGAAAAAGTGACCGAGGCCTACTTAAGCGATTTGGACCCGCATCATTGGTTTGATATTCGCGTTCAAGACGAAACTTTGGCAACGCAAATCGAAGTCATCAAAGACAGTTTTGCGCAAAAACGTCAAGATTTTGATTTGGACTTTGAAGAAAATCGTAAAAAATAGACGCAAGGCGATGAGTTATCGCCAGGTGTGCAAAAAATGGTTAAGGTATACATCGCGGTCAAACGTCGCCTGCAATCAGGTGATAAAATGGCGGGGCGCCATGGTAATAAAGGGGTGGTCTCGCGTATTGTGCCGGTCGAAGACATGCCTTACATGGCCGATGGTTCGCCAGTGGATATCGTGTTGAACCCGTTAGGGGTTCCTTCGCGGATGAACGTGGGCCAGATTTTGGAAACCCATTTAGGCTGGGCGGCAAAAGGTTTGGGTCAGCGAATTGGCGACATGATGCAAGCTAAAGCCAAAGCCGCGGAAGTGCGCACTTTCTTAAAAGATATTTATAACTCATCAGGTCGGCAAGAAGGTTTGGATAAGTTGAAAGATAAGGAAGTGTTAGAGCTGGCACAAAATTTGCGTGCCGGCGTGCCTTTTGCAACGCCCGTTTTTGATGGCGCGGATGAGGCTGAAATCAGTGCAATGTTGAATTTGGCCTATCCAAAAGAAGTTGCAGATCATTTGGGTTTAACGAGCTCTAAAAATCAGGTGACTTTGTATGATGGTCGTACTGGCGATGCGTTTGAACGCCCGGTCACCGTTGGTTACATGCACGTTCTGAAGCTGCATCATTTGGTTGATGACAAAATGCATGCGCGCTCAACCGGACCTTATTCATTAGTGACACAACAGCCCTTGGGCGGTAAGGCGCAGTTTGGTGGACAGCGTTTTGGTGAGATGGAGGTTTGGGCGCTAGAGGCTTATGGCGCATCGTATATCTTGCAAGAAATGTTGACGGTGAAGTCCGATGATGTGAATGGACGCACCAAAGTCTATGAAAACATTGTGAATGGTGAGCACGCGATTGAGCCAGGAATGCCTGAATCGTTTAACGTGCTGGTCAAAGAGGTGCGTTCATTAGCCTTGAACATGGAGTTGGAGCGCAGTAAAACTTAACGCTTAACTTGTGTGAGTGTGCTCTGCAAAGGTTTTTACTGATGCAGAGCACGCTGATTTGCACCAAGTTTGTACCAAATCTTGCGCCGATGCGAATGTTGTCACGTGATATTGACTAATTTATTCAGAATTTCTGAGGAATCAAAATGAAAGCTCTACTAGACCTATTCAAACAAACCCAGCCCACAGAAGAATTTGATGCTATTCGGGTGGGTCTTGCTTCTCCGGACAAAGTTCGTTCGTGGTCTTATGGCGAAGTTAAAAAACCTGAAACGATTAATTACCGCACGCTCAAGCCCGAGCGCGAAGGTTTGTTTTGCGCCAAAATTTTTGGCCCTATTGCCGATTACGAATGTTTGTGCGGTAAATACAAGCGTTTGAAGCATCGCGGTGTGATTTGTGAACGTTGCGGCGTTGAAGTGACCTTGAAAAAAGTCCGACGCGAACGCATGGGCCATATCGAATTGGCGTCACCGGTTTCGCATATTTGGTTTTTAAAATCATTGCCCTCACGTTTGGGAATGGTGCTCGATATGCCCTTGCGCGATGTTGAGCGCGTCTTGTATTTTGAAGCATACGTAGTGATTGATCCGGGCATGACGCCGTTAAAGCGCGGTCAAATCATGTCAGAAGACGACTTTCAATCAAAATTAGATGAGCATGGCGATGGTTTTACTGTCGGCATGGGGGCAGAAGGAATACGCACTTTTTTAGGCACGATTAATTTGGATGCTGAAATTGAAAAATTACGCGAAGAATTAAAAGCCACCAAGTCAGAAGCCAAAATCAAAAAGCTGGCAAAACGCTTAAAAGTGTTAGATGCCTTTTCGCGTTCAGGGATTAAACCTGATTGGATGGTTATGGACGTGTTGCCAGTCTTGCCGCCAGAGTTGCGGCCTTTGGTGCCGCTGGATGGTGGGCGTTTTGCGACTTCAGATTTGAATGACTTGTATCGTCGCGTGATCAACCGTAACAATCGTTTACGGCGTTTGCTGGAATTACGCGCGCCAGACATTATTACGCGTAATGAAAAACGGATGTTGCAAGAAGCGGTTGATTCCTTATTGGATAACGGTCGTCGCGGTAAAGTGATGGTTGGTGCGAATAAGCGCCCACTCAAATCATTGGCTGAAATGATTAAAGGTAAAGGCGGTCGTTTCCGTCAAAATCTTTTGGGCAAACGAGTCGATTATTCCGGTCGTTCGGTGATCGTGGTGGGTCCACAATTGAAGTTGCATCAATGTGGATTGCCGAAAAAAATGGCTTTGGAGTTGTTCAAACCGTTTATTTACAGCAAGCTCGAATTGCAAGGTTTAGCGCCAACGATTAAAGCCGCTAAAAAATTAGTCGATCAAGAGATTCCAGAAGTTTGGGATATTTTGGAAGAAGTGATTCGCGAGCATCCCGTGTTATTGAATCGTGCGCCGACTTTACATCGCTTGGGGATTCAAGCGTTTGAGCCGATTCTGATTGAAGGTAAAGCGATTCAATTGCATCCTTTGGTTTGCGCGGCGTTTAATGCCGATTTTGATGGCGATCAAATGGCCGTTCACGTCCCTTTGTCCTTAGAAGCGCAAATGGAGGCGCGGACCTTGATGTTGGCGTCGAATAACATTTTGTTCCCATCCAGCGGCGATCCATCGATCGTACCCTCGCAAGATATCGTGTTAGGTTTGTATTACGCCACTCGTGAGCGGGTGAATGGAAAAGGCGAAGGCATGTTCTTCGCGAGTTTAGATGAAGTACAACGCGCTTACGATGCGAAACAAGTTGAGCTCACATCGCGTATTACGGTGCGTTTGGACGAAGCGGTGAAATCACCGCAAGGCGAATGGGAAACCGTGACCAATCGTTATCAAACAACCGTGGGACGCGCGATGTTGTCGGCCATTTTGCCACCAGGCTTGCCGTTTTCAAACCTAGATCGGCCGCTTAAAAAGAAAGAAATTTCACGTTTAATCAACACGTCTTTTCGCCGTTGCGGATTACGTGAGACGGTGATTTTTGCGGACAAGCTCATGCAGTCAGGCTTTTCTTTGGCGACGCGTGCGGGGATTTCAATTTGCGTGGATGACATGTTAGTGCCGCCACAAAAACAAGAAGTCATTAGCCGCGCTGAAAAGGAAGTGAAAGAAATTGAAAAGCAATACGGCTCTGGCTTGGTGACTCAAGGCGAGCGTTATAACAAAGTGGTGGATATTTGGGGTAAGGCCAGTGACGGCGTTGGTAAAGCCATGATGGATCAATTGAAAGTGGAGGAGACAATAGATCGCTTTGGTAAAAAAGTGACCCAAGAATCATTCAATTCGATTTATATGATGGCGGATTCGGGCGCGCGTGGATCGGCTGCGCAGATTCGCCAGTTGGCGGGGATGCGCGGTCTGATGGCCAAGCCAGACGGTTCGATTATCGAAACGCCGATTACCGCGAATTTCCGCGAAGGTCTGAACGTGTTGCAGTACTTTATTTCGACGCATGGTGCGCGTAAAGGTCTGGCAGATACGGCGTTAAAAACCGCGAACTCTGGCTACCTGACGCGTCGTCTGGTTGATGTGACGCAGGATTTGGTCATTATCGAAGATGATTGCGGTACTGAACGAGGCTTTAGCGTGAAAGCTTTGGTCGAGGGCGGTGAGGTGATTGAATCCTTGCGCGATCGAATTTTAGGGCGAGTGTTGTCCGCCGATGTGATTGATCCGCAAACACAAGAAACCTTGTATCCGTCTGGCGCGTTATTGGACGAAGATATGGTCGACAATATCGAGGCTTTGGGTGTTGATGAAGTACAAGTGCGTAATCCAATTTCTTGTGAAACGCGTTATGGCCTGTGCGCTAAATGCTATGGCCGCGATTTGGGGCGTGGCGGTTTGGTTAATGCGGGTGAAGCCGTTGGTGTGATTGCCGCGCAATCGATTGGTGAACCTGGGACGCAGTTGACGATGCGAACCTTTCATATCGGGGGGGCCGCATCACGTGCCGCAATTATTTCGATGGTGGAAGCCAAATCTAACGGCTCGGTGCGTTATTCCGCTTCATTACGGGTGTTAAAAAACGGTCGCGGCGAAGCAGTCGTGGTATCGCGTGCGGGTGAATTGGTGATCGCCGATGATCTGGGGCGTGAGCGTGAACGTCATAAATTGCCCTATGGTGCGATGTTGGCGGTGAAAGAAGGTGACGCGATTAAAGCCGGTAAAGTATTAGCCAACTGGGATCCCTTAACTCGCCCAATCATCAGTGAATATTCAGGTGCAATTAAATTTGAAAACGTTCAAGAAGGTTTAACCGTTGCGCATCAAATTGATGATGTGACGGGGATTTCAACCTTGGTGGTCGTTGATAGCGCTGCGCGCGGTAACGTTAAAAACCCAGCCCGTCCTCAGGTGAAACTGTTGGATAAAAAAGGTAATGAAATTACGGTGGTTGGCACCGATCATCCGGTCACGATTAACTTGCAAGTGGGTGCGTTAATTATGGTGCGTGACGGTCAAGAAATCACTGGCGGTGAAGTCTTGGCGCGGATTCCAATTGAATCGCAAAAAACGCGGGATATTACGGGCGGCTTGCCGCGAGTTGCGGAGTTGTTTGAAGCGCGTGCGCCTAAAGACGCAGGTATTTTGGCCGAAGTTACGGGTACGGTTTCCTTTGGTAAGGCGACTAAAGGTAAAGTGCGCTTGGAAATTACCGAAGCTGATGGGACCAAACACGAATTTTTGATTCCTAAAGACAAACAAGTTTTGGTGCATGACAGTCAAATCGTCAATCGTGGCGAGATGATTGTTGATGGACCTTCTGACCCGCAAGACATTTTGAAATTGTTAGGCATCGAAACCTTGATGCGTTATATCGTTGATGAAGTTCAAGACGTGTACCGTTTGCAAGGCGTGAAGATTAATGACAAGCATATTGAAGTGATCGTGCGCCAAATGTTACGTCGCGTCGTGATTGTTGATTCGGGTGATACAACCTTTATCCCTGGGGAGCAAGTTGAGCGTTCGGAAATTTTGGATGAAAATGATCGCATGATTGCGGCAGGTAAAGAGCCTGCGCGTTATGACAACGTCTTGCTCGGGATTACCAAAGCGTCTTTGTCAACCGACTCGTTTATTTCTGCGGCGTCATTCCAAGAGACCACGCGCGTTCTGACTGAAGCTGCGGTGATGGGCAAGCGAGATGGTTTGCGTGGCTTGAAAGAAAATGTGATCGTCGGTCGTTTGATTCCGGCGGGAACCGGTCAGGCCTACCACCGTGCTCGTGCACAGCGCGAGATTTGGGATGCAGAAGATCGTCGTTCAATTTTGCAAAGTGAGCGCGAAGCTGAAGAAACCCAATCAGAGTAGTGTTGATGGCCAGTTAACGAGTGATACTTTAGGGACTTATATCAATTCATTTTTGCGGTGAATTGCTTTGTTGCGCAGTACGCGAAATCCTCACGTACGTTATGTACGCTCCGGTTTCTGTGTGCTGTGCGCCTCGCACTTCATCCGCACATTCTGTATTTATAGAAGTGCCCTTTAACAAAGGGTGTTCGTGGGTGACTGCGAATACCTGTTTTTTTTGGGTCTAAGTGATTTTTTATTAACGCATGTAGACATATGCAGACACGGGTGGCTCAGCGAATTTTTGATCTGGCGTACTACGCGCTTATCGCCGTGGCCTTGGGAGTCTGCTCTTATTGGGCAGTGGTGTTGAGCGCGCCGCCACCTTTTCCCACGCCGCTCGCACCAGTGATCGCCGCTGTGGATACGGGGACTGTGCTGAACTGGTCTTTATTTGGCGATCCCGTCCTTTCTTCAGCGCCTAAAATTGAACTCATTGGGATTATTTTCTCAGCGAAAAAGGCCTCGGCATCACGCGCGGCCTTAATCGTCGGAGTGGATAAAAAAGTATTAGCCCAGGGCGCCCAAATCAGTGCCGGTTATGTGGTGCACGCCATCAAAAAAGATTCTGTCGTCATCCGTTCGCAAGGTCAGGAACAGGTGTTGACTTTGCCGGTACGAAATAGTCCTGCGACGACATCGGTGCTCCCGACGATGAACAAGCACGAGCAAAATATGAATGTCAATGCCACTCCGTATAACGGCCGACCGCCAGAGGGGCCAGACTTGAGTGGTGCGCCAAATCAGAGGCTAAGCCCTAATTAGAAGTCAGGCCTTAATAGACGCCAGACCCTAATCAGAAGTGAAACGCTAATTAGACGCCAGTCTCTTCTATTAAACGAGGGGTGGTCGAAATTCTCTGGAGTGGCGAAGATCAGTGCGACTCTCGCGCGCGGAAAATCAAATTTCTGAAGACGAATCGAAGACAATACAAAGACAATAGCGCGCATTCACAAAACCACCCTCCTTTTTATTGAGTACATTACAGATGAGAACTTCCGGTTACCAATCAGAATTCACACAATTTTTGACTGAGCTACAAACACAGCATCCGGATTTGGGTGCACAACAACAGCATGGCCGTCAATTGTTGTGGGGCGAAGTCGTCTTGACTTTAGATGAGTCGGCGCGTTTGCGCGCAGGGCAGGTGGCGCAAGCGCCCTACGTTTATCAAACCGTGTAACGATCACCTGTGATGGATCTGTGCAGGGATTCTTGCGATAGGGTGGGTAGAAATCTTTCTGTTCCGCAGTGCTTGCTGTTCGCTTAATTGCCAATTGACTCTCTATGCTAAGCGCAGATGCCTACCTTATGCAGATACCTACCTTATTTGATCGCGATAAAAATTTCGCGATTGCCGACACGCCCCCAACCATAACTTCTAGTGAAGTGGTTGATGGCGTGGCTTTGGCGCACTTGTATGGTGAGCCTTTATTTAATTTACCCAACGACTTATATATTCCGCCTGATGCCTTGGAGGTTTTTTTGGAAACCTTCGCAGGACCTTTGGATTTATTGTTGTATTTAATTCGGAAACAGAATTTTAATATTTTAGATATTCCAATGGCGCAGGTGACCGCGCAGTATTTGCAGTATGTTGAACAAATTCGCGTTCATAACTTAGAACTCGCGGGCGAGTATTTATTGATGGCGGCCTTGTTGATTGAAATTAAGGCGCGCATGTTATTGCCCGCCCCGCCGTCGATTGAAAACGAAGAGTCTGGCGATCCGCGTGCAGACTTGGTAAAACGTTTATTGGTATACGAGCAAGTGAAATTGGCGGCGCAGCAATTGGCCTTGTTGCCGCAAAATGGTTATGATTTTTTAGCCAGTCACGCGCATCATGATCAATCAAAGATAACGGTATTACCAGAAGTTGCGGCGATTGATTTGTGGCAAGTGTGGCAATCCTTGGTGCAAAAAATTCATCTCAATAGCCATCACCAAGTACGACGCGATCCTTTGTCGGTGCGCGATTACATGGCGCGAATACTGCGGCGTTTAAAGCCCGGAGTGCCAGTAGATTTTTTAAATTTATTTGATGAGGCGTTTTCGATTGGCGAGTTGGTCGTCAGTTTTATTGCGATGTTGGAGTTGGTGCGTGAGCATTTGATCGTGATAGATCAGTCGGGCGATTACCAGGCAATTTATGTTCGGCTGTCGTTTACGCCACAATAAATGAGAATCGTCGTATTGACGAACCCCCAATCTTTTTTGTTTTTATGAAAATTATTACGACTATTGCGGAATTGCGCCAACATTTAAGTGGTCAATTGCGCGTGGCTTTTGTGCCGACGATGGGCAGTTTGCACGAAGGCCATTTGTCGCTGGTTCGTTTGGCGAAAAAGCACGGTGATCCGATTGTGGCGTCGATTTTTGTGAACCCTTTGCAGTTTGGTGCCGGTGAAGATTTTGACGCTTATCCGCGTGATTTATCGAGAGATGCGGCGATGCTGGAGAAGGAGGGTGTTTATGTGTTGTTTGCGCCGTCGGTGTCTGATATGTATCCCCAACCACAGCGCTTTCGAGTGCAGGCGCCAAATGATTTAGGGAATATTTTGGAAGGAGAGTTTCGCCCCGGTTTTTTTGAAGGCGTCACTACCGTGGTGTTGAAATTGTTTTCCTGCGTGCAGCCACGCGTCGCAGTCTTTGGAAAAAAAGATTATCAGCAGTGGCGAATTGTGCGAGAAATGTGCAGTCAGTTTTCTTTGCCGACGGAAATTATTGGCGCAGAAACCCATCGCGCTGAAGACGGTTTAGCACTGTCGTCGCGCAATGCGTATTTAAGCGAACGTGAGCGTATTGAGGCGTCGTATTTGTATCAAAGTTTGACGGCGTTGTCGGCGCTTGTGCACAAGGCCAGTACGCTTGCCCAAATCAACGCGGGTGTGAGTGCGGCAATGGCAGGTTTATCCGCGCGTGGGTGGGTGCCCGATTACATTGCGGTGCGGCGGCAAGATAACTTGCTCGCGCCCTCCGATGAAGAGGTTTTGCACAAAGTGCCGCTGGTCATTTTGGCGGCGGCTAAACTGGGTAAAACACGTTTAATTGATAACTTAGAAGTGATCGGTGCATACAATATTTGATGCGCCAATTTCTGATAACCCGTAAAAAAGATTGATCAAGGGCACTTCTATAAATACAGAATGTGCGGATGAAGTGCGAGGCGCACAGCACACAGCACACAGCACACAGAAAGCGGAGCGTACATACAGTACGTGAGGATTTCGCGTACTGCGCAACAAAGCAATTCGCCGCAAAAATGA